>JBDSFA010000278.1:0-2355 GCA_039919785.1 Dokdonella sp.
CCGGAAAGCTGGGGGTGCGTCGGCAGACTCTCGATCGGCTCCGGCGGCAATTGCGCGCTCAGCGTGCGCAAGGCGTCGAACACCGCAGCGCAATGACCGCAGCGCACGCTGCCATGCGCCGCCGCAAGCTCCGTGCCGGCGAGCTTGAAGATGGTCAGGCAGTGCGGGCATTGCGTGTACATGGCGGCGCGAGGCAGGGTTTGTGCGTGAAGACGGACGATTCTAGCCGGTCGGCCCGATTGACGCGTCGTCGATCGCAGCCGCCCAGATCAGTTTGTGCGGATCAAAGCCGCTTTCGATCGTCGGCTTGACGATGCGGAAAAACGGCGATACGTCGAAGTCCCGTGGTGCATACAGGCTCGAATGCCGAATGTGCAGAATCTCGCGCATCTGTGCGTTGCCGGCTGCGCCTTTCTCTTGCGCGAGTTCGATGTCGGGCAGCACCGGGTAGTCGATCGAGGCAAAGGCGGCGGCAATCAGCGAAGAACAGATCGCCCGCGTCGGATCGCCGCTGCCGAGTGCCAGCAGACGCCGGCGATAGCGTTGCGACACCGGCGGCGGCCGCAGCAGATAGCGCGCGAGATCGGCGACGTTGCGCAGGTCGTACTGGTTGCCCATTCGCGCGACGACATAACCAATCAGCGCGTCGATTTCGCTGTCGCCGAGGCCGACCGGGCGACAGATCCGCGTGTGCCAGCGCGAATAGTGCGACAGCGGCATCGCACGCACGCCCTCGTTGATATCCGCTTCGATGAACAGCTGCGTTTCATCGGCAATGCTGCGGCCGAGCGCGTCACCCACGAAGATGGCCGCATGCGACCAGGTCGACTGCGTGATCGTGCGGATCGCCGAAGAGAATCGGCTGGTGCCTTCGACCAGCAGCACATCGCCCTTGCGCAACACCGCTGCGAGCAGCGGCAGACGGTTCGTCGCCAGATTACCCAAGTCGCGCGGTTCCGAAAGGTAGCGCGCCAGATGGCGACCGACCCAGCGCAGAGGATTCAAGCGAGTGCCGACACCGACAGTCTGGCGTGCGACGGATTCTTCACGCGAGGACATGCGCTCAGCGCCGGCGTCCGCTGATGCGCACCCAGTCTTCCTGGGTCGCAACGACGAGATCTTCAAATGCGTCGGCATAACGTTCGAGCAATTCCTGTTCCTGCCCGATCAGGATGCCGGACAGCGCGAACGGTGCCTGCGGCTTCACGCACGCAGCAAAGCGCGGCGCGAGTTCGGCCAGAGGACCGGCGAGAATGTTCGCGATCAGCACGTCGGCGGGTGTTGCCACGTAGTCATCCGGAGCAAACAGGTCGAGGCGATCGGCGACATCGTTGCGCTGCGCATTGTCGCGACTGGCTTGCAGCGCTTGCGGATCGTTGTCGACACCGATGACACGCGCTGCGCCAAGTTTGAGCGCTGCGATCGCGAGCACGCCGGAACCACAGCCGTAGTCGACGACCGTCTTGCCGACAAGATCCGACGCGTCCAGCCAGTGCAGGCACAGTGCCGTGGTCGGATGCGTGCCAGTGCCAAAGGCGAGGCCGGGATCGAGGCGAACAATGACCGCGTCTGGATCATCGGTCGGCGGCTCAATATTCGACGGATAGATCCACAAGCGCCGGCCGAATTGCATCGGCTGGAACTGGTCCATCCACACGCGCGTCCAGTCCTGATCTTCGATTTCTCGGAAGCAGATCTGCTCAGGCGTGATTTCAGGCACGAGATCGGTCAGTACATGCACGAGACCGGCGCGATCGGCGTCGGCATCGAACAAAGCCGACAGTGCGATCTCGCCCCACAGCGGCGTCTCGCCGACGCCGGGCTCAAGAATTGCGCGCTCGTTCGGCGTGTCGACCTCGGCATCGAGCAGGGTCACGGCGAGCGCGCCGATTTCCTCAAGCGCGAGTTCGACGTGTTCCTGCTCGGATTGGCGGATGGTGAGGGAGAGTTCTAGCCAGGGCATTTGAACTGGAATCGGGAGTGGGGAATCGGGAATGGTTCAAGAAGGCGCACCGAGTGCCCGGTTTTGGTCGGAGCCTCGGGTTTTCGCGATTCCCGATTCCCCATTCTCCATTCCCGGCGCTCAGCCAAGCCCTATGGATTTCTCTTTGGCCTCGGCAATCCTCCGCTCAAGGTAATGGATATTCTGTCCGCCGGTCTGGAAGCCACCGTCGGCCATGATGCGCTGCTGCAGCGGCACGTTGGTCTTGATGCCTTCGACGACCATTTCCGACAACGCAATGCGCATGCGCGCGATCGCGGTGGCGCGATCGCGGCCGTGCACGATGAGTTTGCCGATCATCGAGTCGTAGTTCGGTGGGATTTTGTAGCCATCGTAGACATGCGTATCGACGC
>JBDSFA010000116.1:0-3624 GCA_039919785.1 Dokdonella sp.
TCAGCTTCATCGGCGAATTCCGCGACCCACCAACGGCGACCACCTTCGATGAAGGCCGGCGGCAATGCGCCGAGTGCGATCCCCGCCAGCAAGGACTTCAACAACGGCTCATCCTCGATGCCTTCGCGAACGACGCGCGACGCCGGCGCCTGCACGAACAGCTGCCGCGTCGAGCCCTCGCCTTCGACGCGGATCGGCAGCAGTCCCGCGCCACATTCCTGGATCAGGCCGCGATCGCGAATCTGCGCGTAACCGGTTTCCAGTATCGCGTGTGCGCTGCCGATGGTCGGGTGGCCGGCAAACGGGATTTCACGCTGCGGCGTGAAGATGCGCAGCCGGTAACTCGCGGCAGGCGATGTTGGCGGCAATACGAACGTGGTCTCGACCAGATTGGTCCACGCGGCGAAGCCCTGCATGTCGGCATCACTCCAAGCTTGCGCATCGATGACGACTCCGAGCGGATTGCCGCCGCCACGGTGCAGGGAAAACACATCGAGTTGCAGATAGCGCGGACGCGTGGGCATTGGACATGGTCTTGATGAACGGACGCGGATCATACCGTTGCGACACGCATGCGGCGACGAGCGAGGCATGGCATGCTCGCCCTCCGTTATGACGAATGACAACAAGGAGCTTGCATGGGCAATCATCGTGATGTTGTGGTGCTGGTTGGCAGCCTGCGCAAGGAATCATTGAACCGCAAACTGGCCAAGGCCTTGATCGAGATCGCACCTGCGGCGTTGCAGCTGGAAATTGTCGAGATCCGCGACTTGCCGCTGTACAACGCCGACCATGACGAAGCGGATGTGCCGCCGGCGTATACGACTTTTCGCGAACGCCTGCGACGCGCCCACGGCGTATTGTTCGTGACGCCGGAATACAACCGGTCGGTGCCTGGCGCACTCAAGAACGCGATCGACGTCGGTTCGCGGCCGTATGGAAAAAGCGTGTGGAGTGGCAAGCCCGCTGCGATCGTCAGCGCTTCGCCGGGAGCGATCGGAGGATTTGGCGCGAACCATCATTTGCGCCAGTCGCTGGTCTTCCTCGACATGCCCGCGCTGCAGCAGCCCGAGGCCTACATCAGTGGCGTCGACAAATTGTTCGATGAAGAGGGCAGGCTGACGAACGATTCAACCCGTCAGTTCCTTGGCAAGTTCATGCAGGCCTATGCGGCGTGGCTGGATCGCAATGCGACGCCGTGATGCCGCACAATTTCGTGCAGCGCTGACCCTTTCAGATATCGATCAAAGGAAGATTCACTTCTCATGTCCGCCACACCCATCACCCTGATCATCATTGCAATCACTTGCCTTGTCTCGTTCGCCGGTTTTTCCAATCCCCAGCTCATCAATCGCCTGATCCTGTGGCCGCCGGCCATCACGCGCGGCAAGGAATACTGGCGCCTGGCCAGCTGCGGTCTGATCCATGCCGACGGGCAGCACCTGCTGTTCAACATGATCACGCTGTACTTCTTTGGCGGCATCATGGAGCGGTTCTACACGCAGTACATCGGTGCGATCGGATTCGTCCTGTTCTATGTCGGCGGCCTTGTGGTGTCGAGCCTGCCGAGCTATCTCGCACATCGCGACGACGCCAACTACCGCAGTCTCGGCGCATCAGGTGCGGTATCGGCGGTACTGTTCGCGTTCATCCTGTTGCAGCCATGGGCGACCATCTACGTGTTCATGCTGCCGGTGCCGGCGATCATCTATGCGGTGATCTATCTCGCATACACGTTCTACATGGATCGCCAGAATGCCGACCGGATTAATCACAGCGCCCACCTGTGGGGTGCGGGCTACGGCATGCTGCTGACGATCCTCATCGAACCGCACGTGATCAGCATGTTTTTGCAGAACCTGATGCAGCCGCATTTCCGCGTCTGAACCTTGCACTGGAGTCAACAACCATGTCACCCACCTTGAAGACACCGGCGTACGCGGCATTGACCGCCACCTCGGCATTGGCCCCCTTTGTCATCGACCGACGCGAGCCGGGCGCGCACGAAGTGCTGATCGATATTCTCTATTGCGGCGTCTGCCATTCGGACGTGCACCAGGCACGCGGGGAGTGGGGTAGTTCGATCTTTCCGATGGTCCCCGGCCACGAGATTGTCGGCGAGGTTGCGCGTGCCGGGTCCGGCGTCAGCGGCTTCAAGGTCGGCGATGTCGTCGGTGTCGGCTGTTTCGTCGATTCCTGCCGCACCTGTGCGCCGTGCAAGTCGGGGGAGGAGCAGTATTGCGATAACGGCATGAGCGCGACCTACAACGGCTACGAACGCAGTGGCGATGGATTCGATCGCAATCGTCCGACCTATGGCGGCTACTCAACGCGTATCACGGTAGATGAAAACTACGTGCTTCGCATTCCCGCCGGCATACCGCTCGAACGCGCGGCGCCTCTGCTGTGTGCAGGCATCACGACCTACTCGCCGCTGCGTCGCTTTGGTGTCGGGGCGGGCAGCAAAGTCGCCGTCGTCGGGCTCGGTGGTCTCGGTCACATGGGCGTCAAACTCGCGGTAGCGATGGGTGCTGAAGTCACGGTGCTCAGTCATTCGCCGGGCAAACGCGAGGATGCATTGCGACTCGGCGCCAGCGACTTCATCGCGACGCGCGAAGCGTCTTCCTTCACCGACAACGCCGGACGATTTGATTTCATCCTCGACACCGTGTCCGCGCCGCACGACTACAATGCTTACCTCAGCTTGTTGCGGCTCGACGGCACCATGGTCCTGGTGGGTTTGCCGGACCCGACGCCGCTCGCTGCAGGTCCGTTGATCATGCGTCGCCGCCGTCTCGCCGGATCGCTGATCGGTGGCATCCGCGAGACGCAGGAGATGCTCGACTTCTGCGCCGAGCACGGCGTCGCTTCTGATGTCGAAGTCATCGACATCGCCCAGATCAACGATGCATGGGAGCGCATGATCCGCGGCGACGTGCGTTACCGCTTCGTGATCGATTGCGCGAGTCTGCAGCAGCACTGATGGATCCTCCGCGCATCGTGTGGTTCTCGAGTTTGCGCTCGCGATGCAATCGTTGATACTTGCCTGGCCAATTCGGAGTGAAGACGATGACCTACTCGGGTGGATGCCATTGCGGCCGCATCGCGTTTGATGTGGACGCCCAGATCGACAAGGCAATTCAGTGCAATTGTTCGCTCTGCAGCAAGCGAGGGTATCTGCTGGCTTTCGTGTCTGCGTCGCAGCTGCATCTGCGTACGCCCGAAGCGGACATGACGACGTATACATTCAACAAGCACAAGATCCATCATGTGTTTTGTCCGGTCTGTGGCGTCGCACCCTTCGGACGCTCCGGCGACGGCGTAGCAATCAACGTACGCTGCCTCGATGACGTCGACTTTACGAGTATCGAAATCGAGGCCTTCGACGGACGCAGCCTCTAGGCGGCGGACAGCGGCGCGCGATTCGGGCCATGACTTCCGGTATTCGAGCGGAACGAACGTGCGGGTGACGATGGGTGCGCCAACAGGCGTAGTCCACCGACGATTTCGTTCTAGCTGACCTGACTGCCTTGCCCTTCAGTACCGAGAGCATCATGCGAATGCCCTTGAGCATGCCGGCAGGTTCCCGGATACCAACGTCCATGTAGAAGCAACTGTCTGTGG
>JBDSFA010000283.1:0-3675 GCA_039919785.1 Dokdonella sp.
CGCAGGCCTGCAAGGCACTGAAAGAGGAGGGCTATCGCGTCGTCCTGGTCAATTCCAATCCGGCCACGATCATGACCGACCCGCAGACGGCGGATGCGGTCTACATCGAGCCGATCAATTGGAAGACTGTCGAGAAGATCATCGCCAAGGAGCGCCCCGATGCGCTGCTGCCGACGATGGGTGGCCAGACCGCGCTCAATTGCGCGCTGGATCTGGCCGACAACGGCGTGCTCGAAAAATACAATGTGCAGATGATCGGCGCCTCGCGCGACGCAATCCGCATGGCCGAGGATCGCGAGTTGTTTCGCATCGCGATGCGCGAGATCGGCCTCGAATGCCCGAAGGCGCGCGTCGTACGCACGTTCGAGCAGGCGGTCGAAGCGCAGATGGAAGTCGGCTATCCGACCATCATCCGCCCGAGTTTCACGCTCGGCGGTTCCGGTGGCGGTATCGCGTACAACCGCGAAGAATTCGAGGAGATCGTCAAGCGCGGATTGGATATGTCGCCAGTGCACGAAGTGCTGGTGGAGGAATCGGTGCTTGGCTGGAAGGAATTCGAGATGGAAGTAGTCCGCGATACCGCGGACAACTGCATCATCGTCTGCTCGATCGAGAACTTCGATCCGATGGGCGTGCATACCGGTGATTCGATCACCGTGGCGCCTGCGCAAACCCTGACGGACAAGGAATACCAGCGCCTGCGCGACGCGTCGATCGCTGTGCTGCGCAAGATCGGCGTCGACACTGGCGGCTCGAATGTGCAATTTGGTATCAACGCACAGGATGGTCGCGTTGTCGTGATCGAGATGAATCCGCGCGTATCGCGTTCGTCGGCGCTTGCGTCGAAGGCAACCGGTTTCCCGATCGCCAAAGTAGCGGCCAAGCTTGCGGTCGGCTACACGCTGGATGAACTGCGCAACGAGATCACCGGCGGCAAGACGCCGGCGTCGTTCGAGCCAGCGATCGACTACGTGGTCACCAAGATTCCACGATTCGCGTTCGAGAAATTTCCGTCCGCCGATTCGCGCCTGACCACGCAAATGAAATCGGTCGGCGAGGTGATGGCGATCGGCCGCACCTTCCAGGAATCGCTGCAGAAGGCGCTGCGTGGTCTCGAAACGGGCAAAAACGGCCTCAATCCGAGCAAGCTCGATACGGCGACACCGGAAGGCCTGGCGACGCTCAAGCGAGAATTGCGCGAGCCTGGCCCCGATCGCGTGTTTTATGTCGCCGACGCCTATCGTGCGGGCTTGTCGGGCGCCGATGTTTTCGCGCTGACGCATATCGACCCGTGGTTCCTCGTGCAGATCGAGGACCTGGTGCGGACCGAAGGCGAGATCAAGGCGGGTGCGCTCGCTGCGCTGGATGCCACGCGCATGCGCAAGCTCAAGCGCAAGGGTTTCTCCGATGCGCGTCTTGCGGAACTGGTCAGTACCGACGAAAACGCCGTGCGCGCGCTGCGCCGTGCATTCAACGTGCGACCGGTCTACAAGCGCGTCGACTCGTGCGCTGCCGAATTCGCGACGACAACTGCGTATCTCTACTCGACCTACGAGGAAGAGTGCGAGGCTGAGCCGACGGCGCGCGACAAGATCATCGTGCTCGGTGGCGGCCCGAACCGCATCGGGCAGGGTATCGAGTTCGATTATTGTTGCGTGCATGCCGCGTTCGCACTGCGCGAGGACGGCTATGAAACCATCATGGTCAACTGCAACCCGGAAACCGTGTCGACCGACTACGACACCTCCGACCGGCTCTATTTCGAGTCGGTCACGCTTGAGGATGTGCTCGAGATCGTTGACAAGGAAAAGCCCAAGGGCGTGATCGTGCAATACGGCGGACAGACGCCGCTCAAGCTTGCGCGCGCACTGGAAGCTGCGGGTGTGCCGATTATTGGAACGAGCCCGGACAGCATCGATCTCGCCGAGGATCGCGAACGATTCCAGAAACTCATCGAGAAGCTCGGATTGCGCCAGCCACCCAATCGCACAGCGCGCAATGCTGATGAAGCGCTCGCGCTCGCGCGCGAGATCGGTTATCCGTTGGTGGTACGACCCAGTTACGTGCTCGGCGGTCGCGCGATGGAAGTCGTGCATGACGACGCAGATCTCTCGCGCTACATCCGTGAAGCCGTGCGCGTGTCGAATGATTCGCCGGTCTTGCTCGACCGCTTCCTCGATCACGCCGGCGAAGTCGATGTGGACGTCGTCGCCGACGCCGAAGGCAATGTCCTGATCGGCGGCGTGATGGAGCACATCGAGGAAGCCGGTGTACATTCCGGCGACTCTTCGTGCTCGTTGCCACCGTATTCGCTGTCGCCGGCAATCCAGGACGAGCTACGTCGCCAGGTCACGATATTGGCTCGCGAACTCAAGGTCGTCGGCCTGATGAACACCCAGTTTGCAATCCAGGCCGACAAAGACGGCATCGATACGGTCTTCATTCTTGAAGTGAACCCGCGCGCATCGCGAACGGTGCCCTTCGTCGCCAAGGCGACCGGTGTTGCGCTGGCAAAGATTGCCGCGCGCTGCATGGTCGGCCAGTCGCTGGTGGCGCAAGGTGCCACTCGCGAGGTCGTGCCCGATTACTATTCGGTCAAGGAAGCGATATTCCCGTTCCTGAAATTCCAGAATGTCGATCCTATCCTCGGGCCGGAAATGCGTTCCACCGGTGAAGTCATGGGCGTCGGCCGCAGTTTTGGCGCCGCGTTTGCGCGTGCTCACGAAGCCGCCGGCATCAGCGCGCCGACGCGTGGCAAGGCCTTCCTGTCGGTTCGCGATGCGGACAAGGAGCGTTTGCTGGACGTCTCGCGCGACCTGATAGGGCGAGGCTTCGGCATCGTTGCGACAGGCGGCACGCATGCGTTCCTGGATGGGCACGGCGTTCCATGTGAGCGAATCAACAAGGTGCTCGAAGGGCGCCCGCATGTCGTCGATCTGATCAAGAATGGCGAGATTGCCTTCATCGTCAACACCACCGAGGGCAAGCAGGCGATTTCGGATTCGTTCTCGATCCGCCGCGAAGCCTTGCAACATCGCGTCACCTATTCGACCACTGTCAGCGGGGCCAAGGCGCTGCTGCACTCAATGGACTTCCGCGACAGCGGTGACGTCAACAGCCTGCAGGAATTGCACAAGGAACTGGCATGAACCGCCCCCCCATGACGAAGAAGGGTGCCGAGCGCCTGCGCATCGAGTTGGATCGGCTGAAGTCGCAGGATCGCCCGCGCATCATCGCGGCAATTGCCGAGGCGCGCGCGCATGGCGACCTCAAGGAGAACGCCGAGTATCACGCGGCGCGCGACATGCAAAGCTTCACCGAAGGCCGCATCAAGGAGCTCGAAGGTGCGCTGTCGCACGCCGATGTGATTGACGTGTCGCGGCTCAATGCGGGCACACGGGTCGTGTTTGGCGCGATTGTCGACCTCATCGACGAAGACTCCGATGAAAAGATCACCTACCAGATCGTTGGCGATCTCGAAGCGGACATCAAGCAACGCCTGATCTCGGTGTCATCACCGATCGCGCGCGCACTGATCGGCAAGAGCGCTGGGGACAGCTTCGAGTTCCAGGCACCGAACGGCACGCGCAACTATGAAATTACCGGCGTGCGTTACGAAGTGTGATGCTTTTGGCGGGAGCGGCTTCAGCCGCGATGTGTTTACACCTATCCAGT
>JBDSFA010000174.1:0-7016 GCA_039919785.1 Dokdonella sp.
GAGGGCCACTACTTCGCGATGGGAGACAATCGCGACAATAGCGCCGACAGTCGCTTCTGGGGTTTCGTGCCCGAGGCAAACCTGGTTGGCAAGGCGTTCCTGGTCTGGATGAATTTCGATGGCGGTATCGACTTCAGCCGCATCGGTACCATAATCAAGTGATCGGCGCGCTGCCGATCCAACCGTGAATTTTGGCACACTGGCAAGGGGAGTGCGTATGAAGATGCAGCGCAAGGCAAAGGGGATCACGCTGATCGGGTTCGCGATGATGCTCGGCGTACTTGGTTTCTTCGCCTACATAGCGATGCGTTTGATTCCGATGTACACAGAATATTTTGGTGTACTCAAGGCGATGGATCAGGAGCGTCAGGACCCGCGTGCCGCGACGAAATCGCTCGCGGAAATGCGCGGTGACTTGAGTGCCAAATTCAGCACGCAATACGTTGACGACGCAAACGTGCCGCCGACCGCAATTTCAGTCAAGCGCGAGGGTGGGGCGGCAACGCTGCGTATCGCCTACGAGCGAAGGGTACCTTTCATGTTCAACCTGGATATCATCGGCAAATTCGACAAGTCGATCAGTTTGACGGGCTCTGGTGCCGAATAACACAATTCTCGGCCATTCGTTTGCCGATACGCGCCTGCTCGAGCAGGCGCTTACGCATCGCAGCGCGAGTCACGTCAACAACGAGCGGCTCGAATTTCTCGGCGATGCTTTGCTCAACCTGCTGGTTGCCGAGCTTGTGTATGAGCAGCATCCGCGGGCCGATGAAGGCGAGATGACACGACTGCGTGCGGCACTCGTCAATGGCATTGCGTTGGCCGAAATTGCACGTAAGCAGGAAATCGGAGACCGTCTGTACCTGGGAGGTGGGGAACTGAAGAGCGGCGGATTCCGTCGCGATTCGATCCTCGCTGATGCATTCGAGGCTTTGGTTGCGGCGATTTATGCCGACGCAGGCTGGGTCGTGTGTCGCGAAATTGTGCGGCGGCTCTTCTCTGAACGCGTTGCTGCCGGTGAGCACACGCCAAAGGATGCGAAGACCCGTTTGCAGGAGCTCCTGCAGGGGCGAAACCTGCCGGTGCCGGCCTACGAGCTCGTCGGCACCACCGGTGAGGACCATGCACGTGTGTTTGAAGTGACCTGCCGCGTGGTAGACCATGATGTCAACGCGAATGGCAGCGGTTCCAGTCGTCGTATTGCCGAGCAGGCCGCCGCCGAGCGCGTGCTGGCAGTTCTCAAGGTGAAGTTCGATGCCCGTTGAAACATCCCCTCATACATCGCACCGGTTCGGTCGAGTCGCCTTGATCGGTCGGCCCAACGTTGGAAAATCGACGCTGTTGAACGCGTTGCTCGGTACCAAACTGAGCATCGTGACGCCGAAACCTCAAACGACGCGCCATCGGATCCTCGGCATCGCGACACGCGAGGATGCGCAGATCGCGTTCATCGATACGCCGGGCCTGCATCAGGGCGGCAAACGCGCCTTGAACCGCCAGCTCAATCGCATTGCGCGCCAGGTTCCCGATGAGGCGAACGTACTCGTGCACGTTATCGATGGCGTGCGCTGGCGCGATGAGGACGAGGACGTGTGGAAACTCGTCGCCGGGCAATCCTCGCCCTGCCTGTTGGCGATCAATAAAGTCGACAAGCTTGACGACAAGAAATCGCTGCTGCCGTTTGCTGCTGAGGTCACGCGCGAGCGCACGTACGCTTCGGTGCATTTCGTTGCTGCTCGCCGTGGCGACGGTGTCGCCGTGCTGCTCGAGGAACTCATCGGCTTGCTGCCGGAAGCCGCGGCGGAATATGGCGAGGATGAATTCACCGATCGCAGTGAGCGCTTCCTGGTGGCCGAGTTGATCCGCGAGCAGCTGATGATGCAGCTGGCCGAGGAGTTGCCGTATTCGACGGCCGTAGAAATCGAGCGCTTCGAGGATGAGCCGGCCATTACGCGCATCGGCGCGGTGATCTGGGTCGAGCGTGATGGCCAGAAGGGCATCGTCATCGGCGCGGGAGGTACACAACTGAAGAAGATCGGCAGTTCGGCGCGTCGCTCGATGGAGCAGGTGCTCGAGCGGCGCGTCTTCCTCGAACTCTGGGTCCGCGTACGCGAATCCTGGAGCGACGATGCAATTGCATTGAAGCAGTTCGGTTATTCGGAGTGACTCGCCCTCCACCGAGGCCTCAGGGGCGCGGATGAAGCATCTCCAAAATCATGGCGTTGCGCGTTTGCCAGATCATGCGTGTTGAAGGACAACCCGCATTCATTTTGCATGCGCGGCCATATCGCGAAACGTCATTGCTGATCGATGCCTTTACGCGCGAACATGGCCGTATTGGTTTGGTTGCGCGTGGCGTGCGCCGTGAACGCAGTCGCACTCCCCGCGGCATGCTGCAGCCGTTGCAGCCGCTGCTACTCAACTGGATCGCCCGCGGGGAGCTCGGTACTTTGACGGGCGTGGAAGCGGCCAGCGCGCCGTTCGCGTTGTCCGGGGATGCGCTGCTTGCGGCCATGTACGTCAACGAGCTGGTGTTGCGACTCAGCGGGCGCAACGACGCGCACTCATCTGCTTTCGACGCCTATGCGCAATGCCTGGCACGCCTCGCGGACGAGATCGACATGGCCTGGACCTTGCGTCGTTTCGAACGCGATTTTCTCGCCGACATCGGGTATGCGCTTGCGTTGACGCAAACAGTTGACGGCGATCCGATCGAGGCGGATGGCGAATACAGCTACGATCCGGACTCTGGAGCAAGTGCGTGGCGTGAAGGTGCAACGTTTCCGCGCGTCAGCGGTGCAGCGCTGCTGGCGCTGGATTGCAACGAATGTCCTGTGGTGGCGCATCTTGGCCAGCTGCGACGTCTGATTCGGACGACAATCCGACATCTGGTTGGCGGTGATCTCAACGCGTGGGCATTGTCATCACGGCGTGGGGCTGCCGCCGACTCCCGTTGATGCAGCGTGCGCAACCATCAATCGAGTGCGTTCGCAGGTTTCGAGGAACCGGAAAATTTCCAGCTCGGGCCACATCAGCTCGTCCAGCGCGGCGCGCAGCGCTGATCCCGCTTTCGCCAACACGGGCGCCCCACAGAACCCGGCCGAGGCATCGAGTCGATGCAGGCGTTCGCGCAGTGCCTGTGCGTCGCGTCGCTCGCTGATGGCTGCGACTTCGGCGGGCAGCAGATCCAGTTCCGCAATGAGCAAGCCGCGCAAGGCGGCCGCTATGGTGCGGTCGCCACCAGCGGCCGCGAGCGCCTGGGCTTCATTCAGCCATTCATCCTGATTGCCGGCGATTTCACGCGAGTGGCTGGCGGGCAGATGTCGATCGAGCGCCGTGCGTAGCGCATCCACTGCGAGCGGTTTGATGAGCACGTCGACGAAGCCTGCAGTGCGCAGCGTGGCGTGGCTGGCCGCGTCGTTGTCGGCCGTGGTCGCAAGCGCCGTCGCGTGTTGCGATGGTCCTGGCCGCGCACGAATCTGCCTTAGCACCTCCGGACCATCCAGGCCGGGCATGCGCACGTCGAGCAGAATGAGATCGAACGCATCGCCGCGCGCAAGCTCAAGTGCGGCCGCACCGTCGCAGGCTTGGATGCAGTCGACGCCGAGCGCGGTCAGCGCCGCGTGGAAGAACTGCAGGCTCAACGGATTGTCGTCGGCGACGAGCACGCGTGGCATCGACACGGACGGCATCCTGAAGATCGCGCATTCGAGCGGCAAGGGCTGTCAGAATGATAGGCAATGCGACTATCGTCAACACCGGGCGGAACACTATTTCTTGCGCTGGGTCTGCTCGGGCTGAGCAGCGGCGCGGTCTGCGCGCGAACGCTGACGCTCACTGCGCAGCGCGTGCATGACGCGCACATGGATGCGCGCGATGCGCGCCTGGTCGTGGTGGAGCTGCCGGACGGCGGTTCGTTGCAGCTTAGCGCGGCGAATTTCGATGTTCCCCAGCTTGCGCTCAACGGTCGGGTCGATTGGTCGTGCGCGCTGCAACGCCGTGCCGATGAGGCGCTCCATTGCGCCGGACCGATCCGATTCGCGCCGGAAGGTGCGGCTACCCAGACTGCCGAGCTTGCGCTCGGTGTCGTCGACGGGCATCTGGAGCTCACATTGACGCATGACGACAGTCGCGTGCTGCTGACGATACCGCTGACCGCCGATCAACCGTTGAATGCATCGTTGCAGCACGTGCCGGTTGCATGGCTGAAGGCGCCGCTTGCGTCGGTGTGGATGGCGGGCGAGTTGCGCGATGGCGTGCTCGATGCCGAGGCAAGCGTGCGCGCCGATGGCGGCTTCGACTTGCGTTACGGCGCCAATGGCTTGGCCTTCAATACCTCCGATGGAACGGTGTCCGGCGCAGCACTAGCAGTGTCTGGTCATCTGGCATCGACGATGCGCGGGCAGGGCCGGCGCCTGCTGGTCGACGCGACCTTCACGGGCGGCGCGCTGCATGCGGGCGCGCTTCACGCGCAGTTGCCGGATGCGCCAGTGAAAACGAATCTCGACGCCACGGTGCTGGGCAATGGACATTGGGACATTGCGCGATTCGCCTGGCGCGACCCGCAGGCGCTTGCGTTCGAGGCGAGCGGCGAGCTCGATCCATCCGCACTTGCGCCTTTGCGCTCGCTTTCCGTACGCGTCGATCGTGCGCTGTTTCCGCTGGTGACGCAGCGGTACGCGAAGGATCTGCTGGCCGCACAGGCACTGGGCAAGCTCGCGGTCAAGGGAGAGATCGCGGCCGAGTTCACAGTCGATGAACGTGGCTTGCAACGGGTCGCGCTTGCTACGAATGAGCTTGACGTCGACGACGGCGCGGGCCTGATGGCATTCAAAGGTCTGCGCGGTGGTATAGATTGGGCCGCAAGTGGCGAACGTCCAGCGACACGCCTGGCATGGAAAGCAGGACGTCTGGAAGATGTTTCCCTGTCTGCGACGTCGTCGCGATGGCAGTCGCGTGACGGCGCGCTGCGCCTAGTCGGCTCACTGCGCACGAAACTCTTTGGCGGGACGCTCGCGCTCAGCGACACCACGCTGTATCCGCAGTCGAAACAGGGCGAACGCCTACACAGCCGATTCGCGCTTGACGGTATCGGCTACGACAGCAAGGAAGGGACCTTTGCTGCAGCCAAGGTCAAGGCTACGGGATCGATCCTCGTCTCGACGGTCGCGGGCCGGCCGCGCGTGCAACTGGACACGACGTTTCGTGGCGGTGAGCTCCTGGCAAGCCCGGCGTATGTGAACCTGCCGCAGACACCGGTCGCCGCAACGCTCGATGCGACCTTGCTCGACACGCACTGGCGCATCGACCGATTCGACTGGAGCGATCCGGGTGTACTCGCCTTCCGCGCAAACGGAGAGATTGCTGCGGCAGACACACATCCGCTGCATGCATTGCGGATCGATCTGCGCGAGGCCCAGCTCGCTACCGCACTCGATCGCTATGCACGCAGCTGGCTTTCGTCCAGGGGATACGCGGACCTGCACGGCGACGGATCGGTGGCGGGTGCGCTGGAACTGGATGCCGGTGGCTTGCAACACTTCGCGTTCAACGCGCGCGATGTCGGTGTTCGGGACGGCGCGGGCCGTTTCTCATTCGCCGGCGTCGATGGCGGCATCGACTGGGATGCGCGAAAGGACATGCCTGCAACGCGGTTGTCCTGGAAAGCAATCGAGCTTCTGCGCATCCCGTTGACGGCTTCGAGCGCGGACCTGAAATCGCAGAACCAGAGGATCGTGCTTGCGCATGCGGTCGAGGTTGGCGTGTTGGGCGGCAAGGTGCGCGTGGAAAAATTGAGCTTGCAACCCAATTCCCCGCGTGGAGAGCGCTACGCGGGGTCGTTCGCGATGGCCGGCATCGAAATGGCGCAGGTCTCGGCCGCTCTCGGTTGGCCGCTCTTCCCGGGCAATCTGTCCGGCGGCATTCCGGAGATTGAATTCGTCGGCGACAAGATCGAGCTGCACGGTGGTCTGGACCTGTACGTCTTCGACGGTCACCTGGGCGTCAGCGGCCTGAGCCTGGAGCATCCATTCAGCGATGTACCCGTGCTCGGCGCCGATGTCCATTTCGAGAACCTCGATCTCGCTCAGGTCACGAGTGCCTTCTCCTTCGGCGGAATGAGCGGCCGCCTCGCCGGAACCATCAGTCGATTGAGCCTGATCAGTTGGAGCCCGGTCTCCTTCGATGCGTGGCTGCACACCAACGGCGGTGGCCGCATGAGCTACAAGGCGATCAGTGACGTAACCGCGATTGCCGGTGGTGGTGGCCTTTCGGACAACGTGCAGACGATGGCGCTGAAACTGGTCAACACCTTCGGTTATGGTCGCCTAGGACTTCGTTGCCGTTTGCTCGATCAGGTTTGCCTGATGGGCGGCATCGATCCATTGCGCGCCGATATCGCTGCCAAAGCCGATGTCGGCGACTACACTGTCGTCGAAGGTTCGGGGCTACCGCGCATCACGATCGTCGGTCGCCGGCGTCGTGTTGATTGGCCGACCCTGGTGAGCCGTCTGCAGGCGGCCATGCAAGGGCAGGCACCCGTGATCCAATAACCTCACTATGAGAGAACCGTATGCGCAAATTCATTGTCGGTGCTGCATTCGCTGCGCTGCTTGTTCTACCCGTGGCGTGCGTCACCATCATCGTGAATTTCCCGGAGGCCGCGGTCGACAATGCCGCCGAGCAATTCGTTGGCAAGGTGATCGGCGACAAGGCGAACGGGGAAGCTCCAGCGCCGCAGGCGGAAGACAAACCTGCCCCGGGCAAATCGCCGGGCGCGGTGCTGCTCGACCTGTTGATTCCGAGCGCCTACGCGCAAAGTGCCAACGTCAACATCCAGACACCGCAGATCGCTACCATCCAGGCACGCATGACGCAGCGTTTTGCGACAACGCTGTCGAAATATTGTGCAACCGGTGCGATCGGATTCACGGGCGACGGCCTGGTCGCCATGCGCGACGCGGCGGCTGTGCCATTGGCAGAACGTGCGATCGTCAATTCGGCCGTTGCCGAAGAGA
>JBDSFA010000419.1:0-12124 GCA_039919785.1 Dokdonella sp.
TGCGCCGCGCGCCAGTCGCGCCGTTCAAAATGGCGCTTCGCACGCCGCGTGATATCTGCGAAGCGTTCGTTGTAGTCGAGGAAGGCGTCGAGGATCAGCGCTGCCGCGCGCGCGGCAGCGTCAGAAAAGACGGGATGCTCGATGGCGTGCGGCTGACTCATGACGACAGTGTAGGCTGCGAAGTCCTGTGCCAGCACGTTGTCGAAGCTGCGATGCGCGACCGGCAGATCGTGAGTGCGGGCCGCGTCCGATGTATACCTCGCCGGTGTAAGTTAGTCCCGCAGACATCGCCTGCGAATTTTGGGGGAAGGAAATGCGCGGATGCTTCAGCCATCGCCACACGGCATTCATTGCGGGCTTCGCCTGCGCGCTAGCTGCGGCATCCGTCAGCCGGGCAGGCGATTTTTCGCCAGGATCGATATGCGAGCTTGCATCGCCAGCGCAAACAGAGGCCACGAGCTTCTGCAACACATCTCCTATCGCGCTCGCAGCGGCCGGCGCTGCATCGACGTATCCAAGTGTCATCAACGTTTCGGGCTTGAGCGGCGAGATCAGCGAGATCAAGCTTCGCCTGCTCGGGGTTACCTATGCCGACACGTCCCTTCTGCAGACGCGGCTCGTGTCCCCAGCTGGAGACGTCGTCGCGATCAACGGCGGGTTCGCATTTTTGCTCACGCCGCGTCCCCAAGCGAGCGCCGCCAACTGGACGTTCGCGGATACCGCGGCGGACTACGGCTTGTTCGGTGATCCGATCCAGTTCAGCGCCACAGCTCCCACTTCGTCGACGAGTTACTTGCCACGGAGTTTCATGCCCAAGACTTGCCGTCGCCGGCACCCGCAGCCTTGCCGTCGCAGCTCCTGACCCGTTTCTACAACCATCCAGCAAACGGCAGCTGGTCCCTGTTCGTGGCCCAGGATGTGTCGCTGACGACGCAACCTTCCGGCAGTATCGGCTCGGGCTGGTGCCTGGATGTTTCGACAGCGGCGAAACTGCCGGCGTGCTACACGTTTCAGAACGTCAGCGGCAGCGTTTCAAATACGGACCCGACGCAAACCGGTCGCATCTTTCGCGACGGCCGCCCGACGTTGTGTACGTATCCAAAAAGCGCCACGTTGCTGAATGCGACACCCGTGCACTACACAAAAAACGAGCATGTGAATCCGTTTCCGCAGCCGATTTGCCTGACCGCGACGGCGGATTTCAGCGGTTGCGGCGGCAACCAGGCCGCGCTCGTGCTGTACGACCACTTCGACCCCGCGCACCCGGCGCAAGGTGTACTCGCCGATTCGGGGGTAAGTACCGGGGGGAGAATCTCGTTTTCGACGCGTCTGAGCGCAAGCCAGGCCTTCACCGCGGTCGTCCACGAAGTGACGGCCAACACCGGCTGCCCTGCGTTCACGTATCTCTTCGAAAGCAACATCTGCCTTCCGCCGCCTGCGGGCGACGAGATCTTCGCGGACGGATTCGAGGAACAGCCTCCGGTCTGAGCCATCAATCGCTCCATCAACGCACCTCTCTCAATGGTGCGGGGCCAGCGTCGGAGCACAGCGCGTCTCCACTTAGACTTCGACCGGGTTAGGCATAACCTCTACTGAGCCTCTCGAATGACTCACCAAGAGCGAAGACTTTCAAGCCAGACCCAGACTTCAATAGCGGCATGATTGTGATGTCGACCTAACGGTGCAGCAGGCGCGGCATGACGGATGCCGCGCCGCCATGCCTCAATTGTCGTATCCATTCCTGAAAATGACGTCGGATGCCTGCGTCATCAGCAGCAGTGCGCCGTAGTTTGCGGAGACCAGCAATGTGCCGTCCGCGCCAATCCACGAATCCACGCCGCGACTGTATTGCGCGCCGGTAAAGTTGCCGTTCGGCAGCGAGAACGAAGTGACCACAACCTGCATCGGCGTGGTGGTGGTCGGCACGCTTACACTCTGGCCTTCGACCAGCAAGCGGCGCGGAACAGCGCCGGGCTGCAACAGCCATATTGCATGTTCGCTGCCTGGATTGGTGCGTGCGTCCAACACGATATCGCCATTGGCGAGCGCCGCGCTGGCCTCGAACTGGGACCAGGTTCGGCCTGCTTCCGGCGCATAGGTGCCGATCACGCCGAGAATCGCCACGGGCTCCGGCGAGTTGCCGACGCGAGCGCGCCACAGGCCGCGCGCCGTGCCGCCACCCGTATTCACATTGGCTTCGAACGAGGCATAGCTGCCGCCCGCACTGAGCGTGCTTTGGTCGATCGTGCTGAAGGTCGATCCTTGCCAGTTCGGCGAATACGCGCCGGCGTCACCATTCAAAGCGATCGGGCGATTGTGGCCGTTGTCGTAACGGAACAGTCCGCCCAGGCTTGCTCCACCCGAGATCTGGTAACCGGTCGCGACAAAGTAGAACGCACCGGCGGTGCCCGGCACCGGGCTGCCATAGAAAGTGCTGAAGTACGCGCTGGCGCTGGCGACTTGCGGCCCGCGTGCGCCGGTTTCATTGTCGACCGCCTTCGCTTGCGGTGCGCCGTTGCATATCTCCCAATAGCCGCGGCGGTTGGCGCCGGTTACGAATCTGCCGTAGACATGGTTGGCCGAATCGACCGCGAACGATGAGGCATTCCAGTTGGGGTAGAACGAATCGCCACCGCCCAGACCGGGCGCAAGCGCCGCATCGGTGGCGTCTGACAACACGCATGGCAGGTTGCCCTGACCCGGCACATGTTTGGCAATCAAGTACCGCGTAGCCGAGGTGGGACTGGTGACGCGCGCATCGAGAAACACGTTGCCAGCATTCATCGAGAGGCCGTTGGTGAAGTCGTTCGCATTCGGGAACGCCCAGCCAGCACCGAGGCCGGGCCCGAGCACGTCATCGATCAGCGTGCGCGCGACTTCGATGTTCTTCACGCCATTCCAGCGCCACAGGCCATAACTGGCGTTGGCCAGTGAAGCCGCCGGATCGCCAGCGCGTGCGACGAAGATGCGCTGGCCGTCTGGCGATACGTCACCCCAACCGGAAGTGATCTCGCGAAACACGTGGCTGCTTTCACCGCCTGTGCGTCCAGGGCCGGTCGCGTCGGCCACGCCTGTCTGCATGTAGCGCTTGAGCACGCCTTGTCGGCGCGCCCAGTAGCCGATGCTGACCGCTGGCGAGCTCACGCGCAGGCCGAGTTGCTCCGCGCCGGCATTGCCCAGATAGGTATCGTTGAAGGCGCGGCCAACGCCATTGGGCAGGTCCGGCGTGGGAACGCCGCCGTCAGCACCGGCAACCACGCGCCAGGTCGTTGTCTGGCCAATCGCCAACGCGCAGTGCAGCACGGTCCCTGCAAATGCAGCGCAAGCCAGCTTCTTGTACGAGATCACTTTCTCTCCTTGTCCATGTCCAATCAAATCGAACCGCGCAGCGATCCTGGTGCCGCCGCGCGGGTCCAACCTGCCTTGTGCTGCTTACATCGCGGCGATCATTCGGTCGCCGAACTCCGAGCACTTCACTTCCGTTGCGCCTTCCATCAAACGCGCGAAGTCGTAAGTCACGTGCTTGCCCGCGATCGCCTTGTCCATCGCCGAGATGATCGCGTCGGCAGCCTCGGTCCAGCCCATGTAGCGCAGCATCATTTCGCCGGACAGGATTTCCGAACCGGGATTGACCTTGTCGAGGTTCGCGTACTTGGGTGCGGTGCCGTGGGTCGCTTCGAACACCGCATGGCCGGTCACGTAGTTGATGTTGCCGCCGGGCGCGATGCCGATACCGCCTACCTGCGCGGCGAGCGCGTCGGAAAGATAGTCGCCATTGAGGTTCAGCGTCGCGACCACGTCGTAGTCGGCCGGGCGCAGCAGGATCTGCTGCAGGAACGCATCCGCAATCACATCCTTGACCGTGATCGTCTTGCCGGTCTGCGGATTCTTGAACGTCATCCACGGGCCACCATCGATTTCAACCGCGCCGAATTCGTTCTGCGCGAGCCCATAACCCCAGTCGCGGAAGGCGCCCTCGGTGAACTTCATGATGTTGCCCTTGTGCACCAGGGTCACTGAGGAGCGGTCGTTATCGACGGCGTATTTCAGCGCCGCGCGCACGAGGCGCTCGGTGCCGTCCTTGGATACCGGCTTGATGCCGAAGCCCGAGGTTTCGGGGAAGCGGATCTTCTTGTAGCGATCCGGGAAGTGCTCTTTGATAAACGCGACGAATTTCTTCGCATCATCGGTGCCTTCCTGGAATTCGATGCCGGCGTAGATGTCTTCGGTGTTCTCGCGGAAGATTGTCATCTCGACCTTGGACGGGTCCTTCACCGGCGAGGGCACGCCCTTGAACCAGCGCACCGGGCGCAGGCAGGTGTAGAGATCGAGCAACTGGCGCAATGCAACGTTGAGCGAGCGGATGCCGCCGCCGACCGGCGTGGTCAGCGGGCCCTTGATCGAGACCAGGTATTCGCGGCAGGCGGCGACGGTTTCGTCCGGCAGCCAGTTGCCAACCTGGTTGAACGCCTTCTCGCCGGCGAGCACTTCCATCCAGTGGATCTTGCGCTTGCCACCATAGGACTTCGCCACGGCGGCATCGAGTACGCGCACGGCGGCGCGCCAGATGTCGGGGCCGGTGCCGTCGCCTTCGATAAAGGGAATGATCGGCTGATCCGGCACCGTGAGGATGCCGTTCGCAATCGTGATCTTGGCGCCGCCAGGAGGCGGCGTGAGGGAGGCTTGCGTCATTGGGTTCTCCGGGATGCGGCGCCGCGGACCGGGAGGGGCGCGGCCGGCGCAGTCGCATATTGTCGCGCTTTCGCGCCCATCAATGAAGACTGCGGCGCGCTGGTAACGGGATTTTCGCTGCGCCGCACGAATGGTGTTCATGCAGAGCGTGATAGCGTTGGCGGAAATCGAACCGGCGGGATGTTACCGACGCCAATGGCGGCGACCGGTCGCATCCCTTGGCGGAAAAGCCAAAGGGGGCTCCATGCGTATTGGCATCGTGGTGGATTCGGCCTGCGACCTACCCGCCGAGTTCTTCTGGGACAACCACATCACCGTTCTGCCGATCACGGTGCGCATCGACACGGAAACCTTGGTCGACGACCGCGACCCGGCCATCGCCAAACGGTTTTTCGACGAGAAGCTTGGTGCACGCGGCCACGCCGCCGAGACCGAACCGTTCACCGTCGAACAGATTCGCGACTTGTTCCTTTCGCGCCTCGTGCTCGATTACGACTGCGTGTTCTGCCTGACCATCATGTCGACGCGCAGCCCGATTCATGAGAATGCGAGTGCCGCGAGCTACGCGATCCTCAAGGACTACCGCCCGATCCGACGTGCGGCGAACGTGCCTGGTCCGTTCCTGATGCGCGTGATCGACACCGAAAACCTGTTCGCGGCGCAAGGCATCACCACGGTGGAAGCGGTGCGCATGCGCGAGGCCGGACAGAATCCCGGCCAGATGCGCGAACGCCTCGAAATGCTCGCACACAACACCTTTGGCTACATGCTCACGCGGGACCTCTACTACATGCGTGCGCGCGCGCAGAAAAAGGGCGATCGCAGCGTTGGCTGGTTCAGCGCCGCACTCGGCACTGCACTCGACATCAAGCCGCTGTTGCGCGGCTATCGCGGCGATACCGGGCCCGTCGCCAAGGTGCGCGGCTTTGACCACGGTGCGCAGACAATGTTCGAGTACGCGGCAAGGCGGGTCAAAGTCGGGCTGCTGACACCAACAATGTGCCTGAGCTACGGCGGCGATCTTGCCGAAATGCGTGCATTGCCCGGCTACGAAACGCTCAAGGCCGCCTGTGCCGAACACGGGATAGAGATGTTTGAGGCACCCATGAGCGTGACCGGCATGATCAATGTCGGCGCCGGCGCGGTCACGATTGGATTTGCCGCCGAGGAGCACGAGTTCGGCTAGGCATGCAAGGCCGCCCGCCGAATTTCGTCCCTCAAAAAACAAAGGGCGCGGATCACTCCGCGCCCTTTTTACTGGGTTGTGACTGGATCCCGTGTCTTCGGCCATTCCTGACCCGCACGGGATAAGTTCACCCTGAACTTACTTCACGCTGAAATCCTTGCTCGCGGCCGAAGTGCCGTTGAGCGAGATCTCCACCTTGTAGTTGCCGACCGGCCAACCGTCAGGCTTGCTGATGTGAAAGCTCGTCACGGAAGGACCGTTCGGCGCGATGGTCTGGCTCGACTCATTCACCGTCTGGCCATCCTGATACGTCCACTTGGCGCTGATTGCCGCATTTGGAGCGGTGCCGGTGGTGGAGACCGCGGCATAGATCGTGTCCTTCGCACCAAACGTGGTGGATGGAGCCGTGACCTTCTGGTCAGCCCCAACCGCGGTGCCAAGATCCACCGATGCGACCGCAACCGGAGCGGCAACCGGCGGCGGCGGCGCAACCGGGGCGGGCGCTGGTGCGACAACCGGCGGCGGCGCGGGCGCGGGCGTTTCCTTCTTGCCACAGGCGGACAGCGCGAGCGCGCCGGCTATGGCCACGATCAGGGTGAGGTGCTGGCTGCGTTGTTTCGTCATCGTCGTAACCTCCATTATCTGGCAACTATTATCTGGCAACTATCGGGCGTTTGAATCCGCATCCGCGGGAAGCTTGAGCACCTGACCCGGCTGGATCAGGTCGGGGTTGTCGAGCTGATCGCGATTGGCTTCAAAAATATCGCGCCAGCGGTTTGCATTGCCGTAAAGATGTTTGGCGATCTTGGAAAGGCTATCGCCTTTCGCGACCGTGTAGGTCTTTGCGGCGACAACCGTCGCGGTCGACTCGACCCCGGATTGGACATTGCCGAAATCCGCCTTCGGCGGCGGCGCAGCCGTGGTCTCGGACCCTGATTGCACGTTTGAAAAATTGGGCTTGTTCGGCTCGTTGGTCATCGTCCGGTCTCCTCCGTTACGAGAAACGCACAATACACTCACCTATCCTTAACAGCGAGTGAGTGCACGCTCGCATGCACGTCTGTAACGCATCGTTACAGCCGGCGGTGCGCGCGCGATTCGGCGTCGGATCCGGTGGAATCGACCTTACTGGCGTGCACCGCGTGGATTCGTCGGCATAGCCGTGTGGCTGGCACGCCAGGGGTTGATATCAAGACCGCCACGCCGCGTATAGCGCGCGTAGACGCTCAGTCTGCGCGGCGCGCACGCGCGCATCACGTCGACGAAGATACGTTCGACGCACTGCTCGTGGAATTCGGCATGTTCGCGAAACGAGATCAGATATCGCAGCAATCCGGCGCGCTCGATGCGCGGCCCGCGATAGCGGATTTGCACGCTGGCCCAATCGGGTTGCCCGGTGACCGGGCAGTTGGACTTGAGAAGGTTGGAGACCAGGCTCTCCTCGACCGGATCGCCATTCGCGACGACCTCGAGGTGAGCCGCGTTCGGCGGACCGTAGTCATCAATGGCTATCGTCTGCGCATCGATCGAATCGCCGTCCAGCTCGGACAAGGTCACGGCTGAAAATTGCTCGGCCGGCGTCAGCTCGACTTCGACCTCGGCACCTGCTGCTGTCGACAGGTCGCGCACGAGTCGGCGCTGCAGTTCATCCGCATCCGCCACGCATTCGCGGTTGTAACTATTGAGATAGAGCTTGAAGGATTTCGATTCGATGATGTTCGGCGACGTCGCCGGTATGCGGAATTGCGCGATCGCGATGCCGGGCTTGCCACGCGCATCGAGCCACGACAACTCGTACGCATTCCAGACATCGACGCCGTGGAAGGGTAGCGTTGCGCCGATGCCGAGCTCGGCGCGATTGGGGACGCGCGAGATCGCATGCAGCAGCTCGGGCGCATACGCGTCCGGATAGGCGACCTCCCGGCCCAGCGGCATGTCGGAAGGCGTATTCATCGACAACTCCAATCAGCGCGCCGGGAGCACGCCACGCCGCGATCCGCGGTCGCGCCGCAGTGACGCGTGCGCATACTTCGCACCGGCCGCAGCTGCGACCGCTTTCGCCGGAGATCGTCATGCGTTTTCTGACCGCCGTGTTGTTGTCGACCCAGACCCTCATCGCGCTGGCTGCCGGACAGCCGCCACCGCCGCCCGGCTGTCCGGCGAGCAAGACCGAACATCACCAGTTCGATTTTTGGATCGGCGACTGGGGCGTGCGCGACCGCGCCGGCACCCTGCAGGGGCGAAGTCACATCGCAGCCATCGTGGATGGCTGCGGCATTGCCGAACATTGGCAAGGCGCCAAGGGCGTCAACGGCGTCAGCTACAACGCGTGGGATCCGGCGTCGAAAAAATGGCATCAGTTCTGGATCGGCAATGGCGGGAACGTTCTGTATCTTGAAGGGGGCGTCGAAAACGGCCACATGAGCATGGTCGGCAAGCAGATTCAGGCGGATGGCAAGCCGTCGCTGCAACGCATTGCATGGACGGCGCAGGCCGACGGCAGCGTGATCCAAGTGTGGAATCAATCCACCGATGCCGGCAAGACCTGGGTCGTCGCGTTCGAGGGCGTCTATCGCAAACATTCTCCCTGAGCATTGCACGCGCGATGGCGCGCGGCGAATGCGTAGCGTGCTCACGACCGATGCTCGCGCGCCAGATAGTCTTCACTTTGCATCTCGATCAGACGCGATTCGGTGCGTGCAAATTCCGCGCGCAGGCGCTCGCCATCGTAGAGTTCGACGATCGGCAATGCAGCCGAGAGCACCAGGTTAACACCGCGGTCGTAGACCTCGTCGACGAGTTCGATGAAGCGTCTCGCGGCGTCGTCCGTCTGCGGCGTGAACTCCGGGACATTGGAGACCACGATCGTGTGATAGGCCTTGGCCAGCTCGATGTAGTCGGCGACCGCACGCGGACCTTCGCACAGCGCCCTGAAGTCGAACCAGATCGCGCCGCCGGCTTGGCGATGCACGGCGATCCCGCGATCGTTGAGCAGCAAATCGAAATCGCACCTGACATTGCCGCGCGCAACGCGGTTGAAGATCGCGAGCAGGCCGCGCTCAGCCGCCGCACCGGTCGGTGTCAGGTAGACCGGCGCCTGCTTCAGCGCACGCAAGCGCCAATCCTGCGCCGAGACCAGTTCGACCATCTCGCAATACTGTTCGATCAACGCAATGGCAGGCAGGAAGCGTTCGCGCTGCAGACCGTCCTTGTACAGGTTTCCCGGTGGCGTGTTGGACGTGGTCACGAGTACAACGCCGCGGGCGAACAGCGCGCGCAACAGGTTGCCGAGGATCATCGCGTCGCCGATGTCGCCGACGAAGAACTCATCCAGCACGAGCACGCGGACGTCCTGCGCGATGCGCGCAGCGACTTCGACCAGCGGATCGGCGCGCCCTTCGAGCGTGCGCAACTGCGCGTGCACGTCCTGCATGAAATGATGGAAGTGCACGCGATGTTTGTGCGAAGTCGTCAGTGACGCGTAGAACAGGTCGCAGAGAAACGTCTTGCCACGACCGACACGTCCCCAGAAATAGATGCCTCGCGGCGCTGGTGCCACGTGGCCGCGCAAACGCTGCCAGATCGATGGTGCACGCGTGGCCTCGATCTCGCGCCAGAGCCGATCCAGGACAGCCAACGCAGCGCGTTGCGCGGGATCATCCTGCCATTCGCCAGCACTGACGCCGGCACGGTATCGCTCGCTCGGCGACGATCCTTCAACCGATCCACTCATGCGCGAAGAGGCGGCAGGTTTCCGCCCAGCGCATTCTTTACCGCACCGCGCAGATCCATCAGGCGGCGATGGAAGAAGTGCCCGGTCTCCGGCATGCGCACGAGTTGCGGCGGCGGCTGCAGCGTGGCCGCCCATGCGAACACCGCCTTTGCGTCGACGACTTCGTCTTCCTCGCCTTGCACGATCAGCCACGGACACGCAGGTGCGGCGATGTCGGAAAAATCCCAACGCCCGACCGGCGGTGCGATCAGGATCAGTTGCGCGGGATGCACTCGCGCTGCCGCACGCAGGGTGACGTAGCTGCCGAAAGAAAATCCGGCGAGCCAGCGCGTGTCACCCGGCCGCACTTCGCGCAGCCACGCAGCGATCGCGACGAGATCATCGGTTTCGCCAGCGCCATTGTCATGCACGCCCTCGGACTGGCCGACGCCACGAAAATTGAAACGCACCGTCGCCAGGCCAAGTTCGAGCAAGGCGCGCTCGAGGATCGTGACGACCTTGTTATGCATCGTGCCGCCCTGCAGCGGATGCGGGTGCGCGATGATTGCGACGCCTGCGCGCGCGACGTGCGGCTCTGGCAGCGCGCACGCCAGTTCGATCGCGCCGGCGGCGCCCGCCAGCAACACACCACCTGCACTTTGCGGAAATGAGGGCAAGGTCATTGCGCTGTCACCCGTGTTTGTCGGTGCGCATGATACCGTGACCACGTGTGGTCTCCTTCGACATCGCGATGAACCATCTCGCCCATGCGCTGCTCGCGGCCCCGGATGCCGATCTCATGTTCGGCGGTCTCATCGCCGACTTCCTGCGCGGAGCGGTCGATCCGCAATTGCAGCGCGGCGTGCGCATCGGTATCGCACTGCACCGGTCGATCGATACTTACACGGATACACACCCGCAGGTGGTCGCCGCGCGCGCGTTGTTCGAACCGCCTTACCGGCGCTATGCCGGCATCCTGCTTGACGTCTGGTTCGACCATCTGCTCGCGCGCGATTGGCATCACTACGCCGATGGCAGCCTGTGCGCGTTCTCGCACGAAGTGCAGGCTTTGCTCACTGCACGGACGGCCGAGCTACCGCCGCGCATGCAAGGTTTCGCGCGCTACTTGCACGCGCATGATCTTCCCGCGGCCTATCGGTGCGCGCCGATGATCGACCAGGTTCTGCAGGGTCTGTCGCAGCGGCTGAGCCGGGAAAACCCCCTCGCGCTTGCGCTACCCGTGGTGCTGGCGCAGGCATCCGCACTCGATCGCCATTTCGCCGCGTTCTTTCCGGAACTGCTCAAGCACGTTGCACTCGAGCGCGTGCGGCTAGGCGGGAGCGTGCCGGCGTAGTGCGCAAGTATTCATCCTTGACGTCTCTTTAGTCGGCATCCATGCCCGACCGAAGTAGTCCGCGCGCGACGCCGGAGGGCGTCGCGCAAACGCGGCCTACTTGATCTGTTCGACCATCCACTCGATCGTGGCCTTCATCTGCGCATCGTTCAACGCCGGATTGCCACCCTTGGCCGGCATGATGCCGCTTTTACCGGTGTAACCCTCGGTCGCATGCTTGATCAATGTCGCGATGCCTTGGGCGATACGTGGCGCCCACTCCGTCTTGTCGCCGACCTTCGGCGCACCCGCAACGCCAGCCAGATGGCAGCTCTGGCAGAGGTTGCCGAAAATCGTCTTGCCATCGGTGGTGCCGCCGTAAGCAACCGCCGAGACTGCTGCCTTCGCCGCTGCGTCCGCGGCCGCCTGCATCGCGGCACGACCGGTGTCTCCGGCATAGACGGCGCCGACGGGGGCGATGCGCTCTTCAACGAGCTTCTGCTTATCCGGGTTCTGCGGCGGCGGATGGTCGCCATAGATATGCGCAGCCAGCGCCATCAGCACCAAGGCGACGATGACCAGGAAGCCGATCAGCATCGCGAAATGCTTGAGGAACGCCGAGTCGGTCGGGGTGATGGGATTGGTCACAGGGACTACCTCTGCAGAAGCGCGACCGCGGCACGAGGCCGGCAGCCGGGCAAAAAAGTTCGTCAAGTATAACGGCGGCGTCCGGGGGGCGGAAGGCAGCGTGGCGCACAGCCGCAGCAGGGGCGACGATCTCCCCGGCCGTGATGGTTTCCTGATTTTGCGCACTCGACGAAATGGCGCGCCCGGAGGGATTCGAACCCCCGACCCCTTCCTTCGGAGGGAAGTACTCTATCCAGCTGAGCTACGGGCGCGTGCCTGCAATTCTCTCACAAACCGTTTCAGCGTTGCCCGGCAAGCTTGCTGTGGCGGATGCCGTAGCCGAAATAGACCAACAGGCCGAGGCTGAGCCATACCAGGAACACCAGCCAGGTAATGGCCGCCAACTCGGACAGCAGCCAGATCGAGAACGCGATGCCGATCAGCGGGATCAGCGGCACCAGCGGCGTACGAAACGCGCGCGGAAGATCGGGCTTGCGGATGCGCAGCAGGATCACCGAGCTGCAGATCACGATGAACGCGGAGAGCACGCCGATGTTGACGAGCTTGGCGACCT
>JBDSFA010000138.1:0-6193 GCA_039919785.1 Dokdonella sp.
GCAGGCTGCATTCAAGGTGGGCAATGCAGCCGTGTGCTCCGGCTCGCGAAGCAACTATCGGCATCGCGCGCGGCTGTGCTAGAACGGGCGCCCGTCCTGCCACCATCCCGCGGTCTGCAATGTCCCAGCCATCCGGCCGGCCTCGGCCCGGTCATCGCCTCGGCGGTCTTCCGATCCATCTTGAAGTATCGGCGGACCTCGGCACGCGCCTGCTCGAAAGCGGCGAAGTCGGGCGCGGAATGCGCGAGATCGAGCGCGCGCTACTCGAAGCGCCGGAACATCCCGAGCTGCTGCGGTTGCGTGCGCTTGGGCTGATGCTGCAGGGCGATGTCGCGCAGGCGCTCGAGTGCTACCACGAAGCCGCCGAACGCTGGCCCGAGGATGCGCTGATCGCATGCCAGCTCGGTGCTGCGCTGGCGCAGAACAGCGACATTCCGGCTGCCGAAGAGGCGTTTCGTCGCGCGATTGCGCAGGATCCATTGCTCATCGATGGCTGGTACAACCTGGGCCATGCGCTGGATGCGCGCGCCGACACTGCGGGTGCGTGCGACGCATTCGAGCGCGTGCTGCAGATCCGCCCGGACCATCTGCCCGCACGCATTCAGCGCGGTGAAATGTTGAAGATGCTGGGGCGGCTCGATGAGGCGGAGCGCGAGTTCCGCTTTGTGCTGTCACGCGAACCGGATTCGGTTTCGGCCTGGGTTGGGCTCTCCAATCTCAAGACGTTCCAACCCGACGACGCGGAGCTTGAGCAACTGCTGCGCCTGCGGGCGAGCGGAAGAGTACCGGAGCAGCAGCGCGTCGACCTTGCGTTCGCGTGCGCTGCACTGCTGGAACAGCGTGGTCGATACGCCGAGGCGTTTCCATTGTTCGTTACTGCAAACGCGGGTAAGCGCACACAGGTGCGATGGAATGCGCCGGCCGTGAGCGCATGGGTGGATCGCATCCTCGCGGAGTTCATGCGTCTGCCGGACATGGTCGACAACAACGTGCGCGGTAGCGAGGCGATCTTCCTCGTCGGCATGCCGCGTTCCGGCTCAACCCTGATCGAACAGATTCTTTCCGCACATCCGGATGTGCAAGGCGGCGGCGAACGCAACGAGATCGTACTCGTGCTGCAGGAAGAATCGCGTCGGCGCGGGCGTGCGTTCCCGCTCTGGGTCGCCGATGCCGGCGATGCGGACTGGGCGCGCCTCGGCGAGGATTTCCTGCAGCGCTGCGCGAGCTGGCGCGATGCGAGTCCGTACTTCACCAACAAGACGCTGACCAACTGGCAAACCCTCGGAGCGATCCGACGCATGCTGCCGGCAGCGCGGGTTGTCCATTGCCAACGCGATTCGCTCGAAACGTTGTGGAGTTGCTTCAGGCATCACTTCGGCGAAGCACAGTTCTTCAGCTACGACATCGAAGAAACGGTGGCGTTCTGGCGCGACTGCGAACGCGCAATGCGAACGTGGTCGCGAGCGTGGCCCGAATGGGTCCATCCGTTTGTGCACGAGGATCTGCTCGCCGAACCCGAGCTGCGTATCGGCGACCTGCTCGCGCATTGCGGACTGCGTTTCGATGCCGCCTGCTTGTCCTTCCAGGACAACCCGCGTGACGTGCGGACGTCAAGCGCAAGCCAGGTGCGACAGCCCCTGCGTCGCGATCTCGCGGTGGCCCAACACTATGGCAACCTGCTCGATTCGCTGCAGTGCAGCATGGCATCGGGCGCGAAAATGTCGGCCGACAGTCCGCCAAGTCATTGAATCGATGGGCGTAACCAATCTTGTAATCCTCGCCATTGATGGTGGTCTTGGTCCGTGGTATCAAGGAGCAATGTCGCATGGTGAATGGATGCAGAAGCGCTTCGGATAAAGCGTCTTTACGGTATTGCCGATTGGCTTGCTCGGCCCCGGAAGGACCTTCTCGAATGTGTTCTGCGTATTGCGGCTCGTCGGTTAGGAATCGACAGTCAGCGCCTCACGGCTCTTTGGCGCGAATCGGTATTGCCTGAGGCGTGCCGTATCGTCCAGTTCCGCAATCGCGGTGCGGTCTACAGCTAGTTAGTGATTTAACGAGGGGAGTAATTGCATGAAGTCGGTTCAAATTTCAGTCCTGGCGTCAGCCGTCGGGGTAGCTTTGCTAGGTGCAGGACTCACGTCCGACCTGTGGGCGAGTACATCAAATACGCAAGCCGCCGACATGGTCGCGCAGGCAGGCGGTGCGCAGGTACAGGCCGGTCGTTACATCATCACCTTCAGCGAAAAAGGCCTGGTTTCCTATACCGGTGGAGTCGCAGGTTTGCAGGGCACGGCACCCGTGGCAGACGGCGTTTCGAGCAACAGCTCGCGCAAGCTCGACGTGAATTCGTCGGCTGCCCATTCGTATCGGAACTACCTCTCCTCGCAGCGCGCGATGCACATCGCAGCGATCGAGCAGAAGCTCGGTCGCCCGCTGACCGTTCGCTACACCTATGACGTGACACGCAACGCGATTTCCGCCGACATGAGCGCGGCCGAAGCGGCGCGGATTGCAGACGTAGCTGGCATTGCTCACGTTGCCCCGGTCAAGGTGTTGCAGCCCGATACCTTCCGCGGCCCGACCTTCATTGGCGCGAACACCATCTGGGACGGCACCGGTGTGCCCAGCTATGACAGCGCGACGAAGGGCCAAGGCATCAAGATCGGCGTGATCGACACCGGCGCGAACAGCGCGCATCCGTCGTTCGCGAACGACCCGACCTGCGGCTTCAGTGCCAGCAACCCGAAGCTGATCGCGAAAGACTGCATCGCCAGCAGCACGTGCCAAGGCCTGACCCCGGAAGCCGACGACGGCAACGGTCACGGCGTTCATACCAGCAGTACCGCCGGTGGCAACACGATCGACAACACCGTGACGCCGGCGCCGTTGCTGCCCGATGGCATCACCATGTCCGGCGTCGCACCGTGCGCACAGGTGCACACCTACAAAATCTGCAATACGAGCGGTTGCGACAGCGACGCGATCACGGCGGCGATCCAGAATGCGATCATCGACCAGGTCGACGTGATCAATTACTCGATCGGACCGACGTGCGGCGGTGGCAATCCGTGGGATGACAGCCTCGACTTCCTCGGCGCTGAAGGCGCCGACGTGTTCGTCGCGGCATCTGCCGGCAACACGCGTGCGACCTGCACGAACCCAACTGGCCTCGTCGCCAACAACGGTCCGTGGATGATGACGGTCGCTGCATCGACGCAGGACGAAGTCGTTTCGCCGCAGATATCCGCAACCGGTCCGGGCACTCCGCCGCCAGCGACGCAGAATATTGCGTTGAATCCCGGCAGCACCTCGTTGCAACCGGCACAGACCGTGAACCTGACCGGAGTACCGCTGCGAACGAACCCGGCCAATCCGATCGGATGCACCGCAGCCGGCGGCATTGCCGCCGGATATTTCGGCGCGGCCGACATCGCGATCCTGCGTCGGGGCAGTTGCTCCTTCGCCGAAAAGATTACCAATGCCTACAACGCAGGCGCGCGCACGGTGTTGATCGGCAACAACCAGGTCGGTTCGATCAGCATGAATACAACCGGCGTTCCTGCCGATGTTGCCGCATTCAGCATGCAGCAGATACCTGGCGATGCATTGATCGCGTTCGTCGACGCCAATGAGCCACCGGCGCCGAACGCCGACGCAATCTTTGCAGATGGTTTCGATGGTCCGTCGCCGACCGCAGGTGCAACGGGCGACTACGTCCGTGCAGCGATCGGTATGACGCAGGGTGATGTACTCGCGGGCTTCAGTTTCCGCGGTCCGACTCCGCCGCCGTACGACAACCTGACCAAGCCTGACATCACCGGTCCCGGCGTGAACATCTACGCCGCGTTCGATGCAGCCGAAGGCAGCTATGGCCTCCTCAGCGGTACGTCGATGTCCTCGCCGCACCTGGCCGGTGCCGGCGCCCTCGTGCGTGCGGTGCAGCCGAGCTGGTCGCCGATGGAAGTCAAATCGGCCATTCAGACGACCGCCACGCTCTCAGGTGTCGAACAGGACGGTACGACGCCGTGGAATCTCGACGATGTCGGCAGTGGTCGCGTGGATCTGACCAAGGCGACGCGCGCGGGCGTCACGCTCGATGAGTCGCCGGACAACTTCGCCGCAGCCAATCCGACCGGTGGCACGGTGGATATGCGCAATCTGAACATCGCATCCTTGCGCAACACCTCGTGCGATGCGGGCTGCTCCTGGACACGCAAGTTCAAGAACCGCTTGAACGCATCCGGCACCTGGACGCCAACCGCGATCGACCCGCCGGGTTATCACCTGACGTTCAGCCCTGCCTCGATCACCATGGGGCCAGGCTTTGTCACGTCGATCACGATCACGGCAACCGCAACGGGTCCTATGTCTGCAACTTTGGCCTACGGCCGCGTCGATCTGCATGAGAGCAATAGTCTCTCGCCGGATCAGCACCTGACCGTTGCCGTCAAGGCAGCACTGCCGGTGATCTCGGTCACTCCAGCCACATTGACCTCCACGCAGGGTCCGAACACGACCACGACGGCGCCGGTGACCGTGGCCAACACTGGTGGTGGAACGCTGACCTGGAACGTGGTCACGTCGGCGGGTCCGCCGCCCTGTGGCGCGTTGTGGTTGTCCCTGGCGCCCGCGAGCGGTAGTGATATCGGCGGCGCAAATACGGCGGTCACGGCGACGTTCGACAGCACCGGTCTTGCCGCAGGTACCTACACGACAAACGCCTGCTTCTCAAGCAACGACGCGACCACACCGATGACTGCGGTTCCGGTCACGTTGACGGTGACCAGTACTCCAGCACTCGTGTTCACCCAGGACTTCGACGACATCACGACGTTGGCAGGCTTGGGCTGGCTGCAGATCAACCACAGCTCGCCGGTGGGCTCTACCGGCTGGTTCCAGGGCAGTGCGGCCACGTTCCCCGCGTTCAATGGCGTAGCGACTGCGTACATCGGCGCGAACTTCAACAACACGACCGGTGCCAACACGATCAGCAACTGGCTGGTCACGCCGTCGATCACGTTCACGAGCGGTTCGTCGTTCGCGTTCTACACGCGCAAGGCAACGCCGGCTCCGACCGACTACCCCGATCGACTGCAGGTGCGCCTGTGCACGGACACGCCAGTGAACTGCTCGAACGTGGGCGCGACGGAAACGGATGTCGGCAACTTCACCAACCTGCTGCTGGACATCAACCCGACCCTCACGGCGGGTGGGTATCCGGTCACGTGGACGCAGTTCACGATCCCGAGCGCCAGCCTCCCGACCTCGGGTACCGGCCGCATCGCGATGCGCTACTTCGTAACGGGTGGTGGTCCGAGTGGCAACAATTCGGACTTCATCGGTATCGACAACGTGGTGATCACGGCCGCCGCGATTACGAGCATCGGTTCGCCGTCTGGTCCGCCGAACGTGGCGCCGGACAGCAGCCAGACCGGAGCCCGTTGATCGGCTCAGCCAAGCCCGCCTGACGGGCAACAAGATCGACTTCAAGAGGCGGGGGAAACCCCGCCTCTTTTTTTTGAGCATGCTTTTGCGCCGGAGCGATGCTCTGACCACAAAACATTGCCCATCAAGTTACGCCCAGAGAAGCACGACAATGCGAGCGCCGTGGCCAAGGCGCAGTGGCCATTGTGCGGGCGCCAACGCATGCACTGAGGCGGGAGAACCGCACTATGGCGGCGCGATAGCGAAGCGCTCGCCATCGTATCGACAGATCGAGCGTTTACGCGCCAGCCGAATGGATGCAACCTTCCTCATCGGCCCGTCTATCCTGAATGCCCGCCAAGCGGATTTGATCTGGCGGCTGAATGTGTCGGTGTCCGGCAAATCGCAGGCTTGATATCGCATGCGATGATCGATCAATGAATCTCAACGTCATTCGCGCGCTACGTGCGCTCGGCTGCATGGCGATGCTGTGCGCTCTTCCTGCGTGCTCGGTGTTGCGCACCGATTTCATCAAGCCGCCTTCAACCGCTGTGGCGCCCGTCGTCGACTCCGCCTTGACGCGAGAGATGCAGGCCCGAGTCGCGACGCACGCGGGTCAATCGGGTTTCCGGCCCTTGCTCGGCGGCACCAATGCATTGCTCAGCCGACTCGTTCTCGCCGACAGCGCACGCCATACAATCGACCTTCAGTACTACATCTTCGCCAATGATCAGACCGGGCGATTGCTCGCGCAGCGCGTGCTTGC
>JBDSFA010000414.1:0-5578 GCA_039919785.1 Dokdonella sp.
TTTGATCGACGCAACTTTATTTGCGGAGGACAGTCGTCCTCCATTCACAATGCGCGGAAATGGCCAGCCACCATCGCCGTCCGTTCAGCAAGAAAGCCGCCGGGAAGCATTCGGCGCCATGTTCGACCATTGCGCAGCGCAAAAAAAACCTCCCCTAAGGGAGGTCTCAATTGTTCGCAGGAAGCAATCGCCTTGCCGCCTGTACCGGCGCGGCTCAGCCTGCCACGCCTGTACAGAAGGCGTGGCAGGCGTCGATCTAGGGCGACGGGTCAAAGCCGTCGAAGAAAATCACATCGGTCGCCGACAGGCTGACCGGCACGGCGATCAACAAGTGCGCCGGATCATCGGTGTGCACGCAGACGAAAGCGGAATAGCTGCCGGGCGCGAGACTGCTGCTGTCTGCAGTGATCGTGACCGTGTCGGCAGGTCCTCCCTGCGCGACCGATCCCGCTGCCGGTGAGCGACTGAGCCAAACGACTGGACCCGGGCTTGCGCACGAGGTCGAGGCGGTGTCGATCGTGTAGTGCAGCGTGCTGCCAGGCGAGCCGCTGTTGCCGACATCGAACGTTGCACTGCCGTTGCCACCTTGCGGGAAACTGAAGGACAAACTCCCCGGCGATACCGCGGCCGTCGGCGCGGGCGCGCTCACGCTCAGGTTCACGCTCACCGGAACGGTCGGGTTCGCGCTGTCGTCGCTGTGCACGTTGATCGTGCCCGTATAGTTTCCAGGTGCAAGGCTGGCGGCATTTGCTGTCGCCGTGATCGAGACGACAGGCGAACCCTGCGCGATCGAACCGGATGCCGGCGCAGCACTCAACCATGCTGGCGTCGTCGCATCAATGGTGTAGTGCAGCGTGCTGCCAGCCGCACCTGCATTGCCCAAGGTGAATGGACCACTCGTGCTGGCACCGGCGACGACACTCAAGCTCAAACTGCCGGTCGACACCGCCGCTGTCGGCGCGGGCGGTACATTCACGGTCACCGACACAGGCACCGAAATCAGCGGCTGCGCGGTGTCGTTGCTGTGCACGCAGACAAAGGCCGAGTAGCTGCCCGCGGCAAGCGCCGTTGCGTTCACCGTCGCGGTGATCGTGCTGGTCGCCGCCTGAGCAACCGCGCCCGAGGTCGGCGCGACGCTCAGCCAGGACACCGCAGCCGGACTTGCACACGAGGTCGACGAAAGATCCAGCGTGTAGTTCAGCGTGCTGCCGACGTCGCCGCTATTGGTGATGCCAAACATGTCGGTCGCACTGGCGCCTTGATCGACCACGACATCGACGGTGCCGGGCGCGACGGTTGCGGCCGGGTTGGTTGGCGTCGTATTTACCCACGGGCCGAAGGCCACCAGGGTCGGGCCGGTCGACTTGCACTCCATCGAATCCTGCGCAATGCAGTTGGCACCGCTGCAACCGGGTGGCCAGTTGCTTGCGGTGCTGTCGCGCACGGACGTGTGGTAGTAAAGCGCGATATTGGTATTGAGCAGGCTTTCGTTGTTGACCAGCGCGCTCGTGTTCATCGTGCACGAACTCAGCGGATTGTCCGTGCGATCGGCGTATTCGTTGACGTGTTGCTGGGTCGCCATCACATCAACTGTGTGGAAGTTGCGACCGGACTGGTTGGTCGGCACCAGATAGTCGTTCGCGCCTGGAATCAGCTTGTAACCGTTGCCGCTGACCGGGTTGCGCACTTCCCACGTCTTCGGTCCGCCAGCCGCGCCGCCGGTCGCATTGCGCAGGTCGCTGAATTCCGTCGCTTGGTCGACGCCGTTCGTGCTGACGGTGTTGTTGCCGGCGTCGATGTCGAACTCCATGCGCCAGTAGTTGTGGTGCCAGTGGGTGACGCTGTTGTAGGTGCCGTTGTTGTTGCCGAAACCGAACGCGGGCTGGATCGTGCCGTTGTTGTAGAAGGTCCAGCGCGACGAATACATGTACCAGGACGCGCGATATTGCGTCGTCAGCGTGACATGGTCGCCGCCATCCTCGATCGCAACACCGGAAAAACACGTGGCCGTGGCATTCGGGTAGCCCGTGAGCTGGTAAGCGCAAATGCCGTATGAGGTGGTCGGACTCTTCGAGCGATCGCACGACGTGGTCGCCTTCAGCGGATCGACCGACAGGCCCAGCTTGTTCTGCACTGCATGATCGGCAAGCACCGGCGTGGTGTCGTTCTTCCAGTCGCGGTAGCAATTGCCGCCCGCGCCGTCCTTGTATTCGGCGAACAGCATCGGCGCGTGCGCGCGCGTGAACACCAGGTGGCCCTTGAAATAAACCTTGCGAAGTTCCATGCCGGAACCGTCTGCACCTATGCTCTGGTCCGGCGGCAGCCAGCACATTTCCCAGATCGGATTGACGACCGGCCAGCTGAGCTTGGTCTCGGGACTCGTGCAGGTCGGCGAATCGGCGTGCGCGAGCGCGCTGAATCCTCCGAGCGACAACAGCAACAACAGAAAAAATGTCTTGCAATTACGCATGTGCTACTCCCCAGCAGATGACTTCATGGCCGAGCCGTCATAAAACGGATAAACGACCCGGTCGGATTGCAAATCGATCATCGCGTGCCCCACCGCAGTGAGTCCCTTGTCCTTCGCAATGATCGCGTGAATACAGCGCGATCCTTTGTCACAGTAACGATCCCCGGTGACGCGCCAGAGGAATCCTTCGGCCCAGATCACCACATCAGGCCCATTCGCAATCGCCTTCAGCGCAGGCTGGCCACGCACCAGCGCACGCACGCGCTCGGCCTCGACTGCATTGAGCGCCATTTCGCCATTGACCAGATCTTCGCTCTGCAGAAGCTTGCCCGCCACGTCGAAGGTCTTGCGCATGCCGACCGCGCGGTCGTAGTCCCAGCCGTATTCGACTTCCAGCCTCACTTCCTTGCCTTCGCGCATGTCGAAATCGCCAACGCGGCGTTCCATCACATAACCGTGCATGCGGCCTGCGGCCGGCACGTCGCTGGCGACGGGCGCGTCCGACGACACCCGCGAACTGCCACCGTGCGTGGCGCACGCGGCCAGCAGCGAAGCCGCCAACGCGACGATTGCGTACTCGTATTTCAACGAATTCTCCTGCGGGATTTGCTGGCGCTTGCTGTCGCGGCCGTCGCACTCGCAACCGTTTCCGGCGGCGACTTGCCGTAACCCGCCTGATTCGGGTCGGTCGGCGCATTGTTCCAGAGCTGATAGGCAAATTCACCGCGCGAGCGCGATTGCGGCCCCACCGTGAATGGCCGCCCCTGACCCGCAGCGCACAAAGTGTTCTCTGCGGGCGTCGCCGTCGCCAGCGCTTCATCGCGCAGGAACTCGATGTACTCCCTGCTCGATGTCTGGTAGCGCAGGGTCGCCGTCGCACTGAACGGCGGGGTCGCGCCTGCTGGAAGAACGAAGCTGTAGTCGGCGCGATCGGTGTTGACGAGAACGCCCGAACCCGGCGACGTTTCCGCATAGACATGGCCGACCGGCGCGACTTCATCACCGGCGGGATCGTCTGCGGCCTTCGGTCGGAATCCGAGCGGTGGGATGCGATTGTCCTTCGCCACGCAATTGTTGAGCACGAAATGGAAGATCTTCTTGTTGCTGGCTTCCGTCTTGCAACTCGTGGTCGCGCCGTCCCAGATGCCCTGCAGCACTTCGTACACGCGCGCCTGCGCATCCTCGGTCAACGTGGCCGTCGCTGAATCGTAAGCGCCGCTCTCGGCAACCAGTTGGCTGCTCGCATCGCGCACTTGCACATTGATCCACATGCGCCTGCCTTCGGAGTACCCGCTGGGCAGCTTGTGCCCGGAAAGATTGGTGACCGCGACGCGCAATCCGAGCGTACCCGGCGTCGCGCCGAGCGGCGGCTGATAACCGGTGACCGTCGTGACGACACTCGCGCTCGCCTGCAGAGTGGCGCGCGCCCAGTCGATGGTCAGGTCGAAATCCTCGGGACGTGCCAGCGCGACACCGTATTCCCCCTGGATGATCGCGGGAACCCAGGTGTTGGCGCCGACGAATTGATGCACGGGCAGGTTGTTCGTGCGCGAACCGGACGGATTGAGATCGCACGCCTTCGCCAACGGATCGACCGATGTGCGCATGTGGCAGTCCTGGCATTGCTGAGCTTTCGCCACCACAGGCAACCCGGACGGCGCATCGCCGAAACCGTCGCGAAAAATCGCCTCTGCAAACAAGCTGCGATTCCATTCGGTATAGGTGCGCTCGATCGGGAACGGTCGTCCGCTATCGATGCCATTCGCGCGTATCAGTGTCTTCAACGGACCTTCGTCGGTATCCGGCGTGGTCACGTCATGGCAGCTTCCGCACAGCGCAGACTCGGTGTGGAATTTCGAATAGGTCCAGCCATGCGGCGGCTGCAGGGGATCGGTCGCACTGATGTAGGGATAGGGTCCGCGGCGGCACGGGCCTCCGTACACCGAGCCATCCGCGTTGGTGCATTCAGTAGCGTCGTCGAGCCAGGTATTCGCATTGCCGATCATGCCCGCCTGGCCGGTCGGACCGGTCGGCATCAGGCGATGGCAGAAATGACAATCGACGCCGGAATAATCGTTGGACTCGAAGTCGCGACGCGCATAGTTGCCGATCAGTTGGCAGCCTTGCTCACCATCCACACCGCTGCTGCCACCAAAACCGTCCTTGACGACATGCCCCTTGAACCAGCCGGCCGGCGTATGGCAGCGCAGGCAGTAGTCGCCGACACCGCTCTTGCCGATGCTTGCCGCATCATGATTGGCGATATCGAGTGCAGCCCAGAATAGGGGATCGCGCGTCGCGTTCGCCATCATCGATCCGCCCCAGCTCGAATGCGGCATGAAAGCATCATCGATGGTGCTGGAACTGCGATGGCAGTCCATGCAGGTGGTCGCAGGATCAAGTCCCCAGGCGAGCGCGGGTTGTGTGCCATGGGGCGTGTAGTCGAGCGCGCTCGAAACGACAGGCGTCAGCATGCAGATCGCCGCGAACAATGCGGCGATCATGGTCGAGCCGATGGAGCGCCAATGATTCGACGGCACGCTGGACACTTCCCCGAAGATGGATGCGACGTATGCGCAGCGACGGCTTTGACAAGCCCTGCGTTTACCCTGACCCAATTGTAGCCGTAGCTTGTGCTCGGCGCTGGAGAGGCACGCTCCAGCGCCGAGACGACATCAATTCACGCCCTGCCGCCCGATCACTGCGTTGCGCGACGCGCTCCACCACCCGGTACCAGCGTCGTCACCGGGTAGGAAGCCGGCGTACCCGACTCGGCGACATGCAGCGTTGCGCTGCCGCTACCCGGCGGCAAGGTTGAGGTGAAGGAGAACGAATACAGCACGCCCCAGTCGAGCGTCGTCAGCGACGTCGGTGAGGGGAAATCGGGGCTGTCGAAACTCGGGATCGTCATGTCCGTGCTCCAGCTGAGCTGGCCGCCGGCATTGCGCGAGCGCCACTTCAGGTTGGGGTTGACCTCGCCCACGTTCGCGCTCGGACTGACGATGTGCGCATTCGCAGGCACCGGTACGCTGAAGCTGTCGAAGCCCGCATTGCTTTCAACATGCAGGTTCGGTTCGGCACCGGACGTCTTCGCGCGTGCGAAGTCGA
>JBDSFA010000268.1:0-12359 GCA_039919785.1 Dokdonella sp.
TAAAGCGCGTCATTGCCGGAAACCACGCCCTGAAATCCGTTGAGACCGGTACTGCCGAGATAGACAATCGACTTCTGCGAACATGCGCGGATGTGAATGCCGCCACCAAAACCGCCCACACTGGCGATGCCATTCGCGCTATTGGAGGCGATCAGGATGCTGTCTCCACGGATCACCGTCTCGATATTGTTCGAGTAGATGCCGCCGCCGTTGTAGTACGCGCTGTTGTTGAGAATGTTGGTATTGGGTCCGATGTCCAATTCGGATGCGTCGCCGGTGCCACCCACGTTGATGCCGCCGCCATACGCGCCGACATTGTTGCTGACCGAAATGTCGGCGATATCGAGCAGACCATTTCCAGTGTAGTAGATGCCACCACCGGCAATTGCGTTGTTGGGCACGTCACCGCCGGTGATCGTGAGCTTGCGCAGGTGCACGAGTGATCCGGCGTTGCCATTGATGGTCAATACGGATGCCTGCGCGCCGCCTGCGCCGTTCAGCGTCGTATACGTCGCATCCTCGGTGGCGGTTGTACAATTGGCATAGCCACCGGTGATGGTGACATCCTGACTGGTCGTGAACGTGATCGCCTGCTGGGTGTAGGTTCCATCGCGAGTGATGCGGATGGTGTCGGCGCCCGCATGGTTTTCTGCCGCGGTCAATGCGTCTGCGACGGTGCTGTGCGTGCAGTCCTGCGAATTTCCGACCGTGTAGGTAATGGCGAACGCGGGTGCGGACCCCGCGAGAAGGGCAAGCGCAAGAAAGGTCTGCAGTCTTCGGTACTTGCGCTGCGCCGCCGCTTCGCAACTGTGGTTTCCACAACGAGTTCCAGGGTACATGTGTGCTCTCCACTTGCGACGTATGCCGCTGTGTCTATCAAGGACACTGTTTGGGGAGCATTTTGGACATGCATATTGTCAAACGATTTGCAGCAAGCCGCGGCGTGGATGCCTCTGTGACGAAGACATTCACTGTTCAATGGGTCCGGAAAACCCGACGTCGCGTTCGCACAAACCGAGTCATCTGCATGCCATCCCGATTTTTCCCGACCAAACATCAGGCAGCAAATCGTGCCGTGGCCCGCGCACGGCCCTCGATTGCAAAACCAGCAAGTCGCTGGCCGCCGGGCGCTCGCCGAGACCGGCGGTTCAACGTAGGGACTTGCGGAACCTCCTTCGCGCAGCGGCGACGCAATGTTCGTTGCGATCATCGCCGACCCTCGATGGGCGTTTGCGCTGCGCCGAGGCCGCGGTAGACGCGCGCTCGGGCAGGCCTCGTCCCGCCGCTGTCGCCGGCTGGTTGCTCGGCATTTGCCGAGACAGGCTCTGCGTGGCACCGTAGCGCCAGCGAGCGGGGGCAACGCGTGGCAGAAATCACCGAACTGATCGGCAAGGCGAGAGACGGCGACCGCGCAGCGTCCGAGCGCGTATTCGCCCTGCTTTACGACGAGCTGCGTCGACTCGCGTCAGGCCAGCTTCGCGGCGAAGACGCGATGGGCAAGACGTCGCTGGTGCACGAGGCGTACCTCAAGCTCGCCCAACACGGTGCGCTCGAAGTCAACGATCGCGGCCACTTCTTCGCCGTTGCTGCGCGGGTGATGCGCCAGATCGTGATCGACCATGTGCGCTCACGCGCCGCGCTCAGGCGTGGGGGTGATGTGCAGATTGCTTCGCTGGATACGAATGCGCTGCAGGCCGCCGCTGCTGATCGCGGCGAAGAAGTGCTTGCGCTGGATTCAGCATTGGCTCGTCTCAATGCGATCGATGCGCCGCTCGCCGCGCTGGTCGAAATGCGTTTCTACGCCGGACTCGAACTCACTGAAATCGCCGACGTGATGGATCGCTCGGAGCGCTCGCTCAAGCGTGACTGGCGCCGCGCGCGCGCGTTTCTGCAGCGCGAAATGACGGCCGCCTGATCAATGACAACCGCTTCGAATCGCTGGTCGCAGATATCATCCTTGTTCGATGAACTGGTCGAGCTCGATGCCGACCAGCGTGCACAACGATTGGCGGAACTGGCGGCGACCGACGCCGAGTTGGGCGAGGAGGTTCGCGCCTTGCTGCTGGCCGACGAAGATGTCAGCGGTTTGCTTGATGGCGATGCCGCCGCTGCCGTGCCCGGCGTTCTGAACCGCGAGAGCGATGGCATGCCCGACGATGGCATGGCCGGCCCGTATCGATTGCTGCGACTGCTCGGTGAAGGTGGCATGGGTGTGGTCTGGCTGGCCGAGCGCACTGATGGCGCCTACGAACAGCAGGTCGCTATCAAGGTGCTCAAGCGCGGCATGGATACCCACGCGATCCTGCGTCGCTTCCTGCAAGAGCGGCGTATCCTTGCGCGCCTGAAACATCCGCACATCGTGCGATTGGTGGATGGTGGCATGACGTCCGACGGACGACCGTTCTACGTCATGGACTGCGTGGACGGCGAGGCCATCACCACGTATGCATGCCAGCACGCGCTCGATGTGCGTTCGCGGACCGCGTTACTCGCTGTGGTTGCCGACGCTGTCGCCTACGCGCATACGCAACTTATCGTTCATCGCGATCTCAAACCGTCGAATGTACTCGTCGACACTCAAGGTGCTCCACGCGTGCTCGACTTCGGCATCGCCAAGCTGATCGAGGAAAGCGGCGAGCAGACGATGACCGGTACCGGCATGCGCGTTCTGTCGCCTGCCTACGCCGCACCCGAACAAGTCCTCGGTGAGACGATTGGAACGGCGACTGATGTGTATGCGCTCGGGCTGATGCTATGCGAATTGCTGACCGGGCAGTTGCCTCGGCAACGGCGCGGCGCGAATGCTTCGCAATTGGCGCTCGATGCGAGCCAGGAAGTTGTCGATCGCGCGAGCACGCTGGCCGCCAGGCTCACCGAGGATCAACTGCGCGAAGTTTTCGGCAATGGGGGTGACGCGCATCAACTCGCGCGCACTCTTGCCGGTGATCTCGACCTGATCATCGGTACAGCCCTGCAGCGTGAACCGGCAAGGCGCTACGCAACTGCCGCTGCTTTCGCCGATGATCTGCGTCGCTGGCTTGATGGCCGCCCGATTGCGGCTCGCGCAGATTCTGCGGGCTATCGACTGCGTACGTTCGTGCGCCGCCACCGGGTTGGCGTTGGCATGTCATTGGTGATCGCTTTGTCACTGATCGGCGGTTTCGGCGCGGCTGTGTGGCAGGCGCGAATTGCCCGCGCTGAAGCCGCGCGCGCCGATGGCGAGCGGGCCAACGCCGAACGCCAACTTGCCCGCAGCGAGCAGGTCAAGGAGTTCATCCTGACCTTGTTTCGCGAGCAGGATCCCATCAGCCGGGCAAGTGCGACCGCTCGATCACCCACGGCCATGATCCGCAACGGCATCATCGTCGCCGACACGAGTCTTGCCAGCGATCCCCCATTGCAGGCGCAGCTGTTCAAGGACCTCGGCGAGATCCAGGTCAGTCTCGATGACCGTGAAGCGGCACAGACAACACTCAAGCGCGCCTGGGAAATGCAATCGGCACTGAGTGGCACGAATAGCATCGCCGCGGCCGAAGCAATGGCGGCCTATGCCGATGTCGTTTGCGTCGTTGGCGACGTGGCGAAAGGAGAGCCTTTGTTGCGGGATGCATTGAGGATTTTACGAGAGGCAGGCGCGGGCGATCTGCCGCGCGCGGTACTCGCCGAATCAACGCTCGCGAACATAGAACTGCTCGCTGGCCGCAATGCAGAGGCCGAGTCGCTGGCGCGGCATGGAATCAAGGTCTTCCGTGCGGTGTACGGTGAATCGGATGTGCAAGTCGCCTCACGCCTCAGCCTGCTTGGCAAAGTGCAGCAGGAGGGGGGGCAGTATCCCGATGCACTGGCCACTTACGAGGCGGCGCTTGCGATCGTCGTTCAACACAACGGCGAGGATCACGTTCGCACGGCAATGTTGCGCATGAGCATTGGCGACATTCTGCGCCTGCAACGCAAGTACAGCGAAGCGCAGGATCAATACGAGAAGGCACTACGCATCGAGCGCGCGTCGCTTCCCGCCGATCATCTTCATATCGGTGGCACGCTGCTTCGACTCGGCGACCTGCAGCGGCGCATGGGCCGCTTCGAGGATTCCGAGCACAGCTTCGCGGAGTCGCTGGCAATACTTGGCAAGACACCGTCGGGTCAGTACGCGCAAGCATTGCAGACCTATGGCAGCCTTGCCCGCGCCCAAGGCAAGTTCAATCTGGCGGTGGATCGCTACCGGAAATCGTTCGATGTGTTTCGTGTGGCGACCGGCGACAGCGTCTACACCTGGCTCACTGCCTTGGTCGAAGTCGCCGCCATGACCGATGCGCAGCGCTTCCCCGAGGCCGATGCCCGTGTACTGGAAGCAGTGGCAGCTCTAAAGCGCATTTCACCCGATGATGATTACAACAACACGTACGCCGCGTCGGTACTTGGCAGCTTGCGCCAGGCCGAAGGTCGCCATCGCGAGGCGATTCCACACTTTCGCCGCGCTCTTGAAGGCGTCCGGAAACTCTACGACACGGATCATGTCGAGATCGCACAGGTTCGCATCGCACTGGCCTCGAGTCTATTGGCCAGCGAGGATGCGGCCGCGATCGACGAAGCCGAATCACTGATCGAATCCGTCTTTGACACATTGGGGCGAAACCGTGAGGCAGAGAACGAGACAACGCTGGGAATGGCCTATCTCGAACGCGGCCGGTTGCACATCGCTCGCGGTGATAGAAAGGTGGCGCGTGCCGACATCGGCGAAGCGCTCGCGAGGATCGATGTGCCCGAATACGCACCGAAACGACGCCAGGCGGAAGTACTAATGCGCAAGCTCGACGCGCGTAGTGGTTTGCGCGACTGAGCGCTGTCGCATAGATCGGTCGTGGCGGCTCAGCGGAAGCGCCAGCTGACGGCATTGAAAAAGGACCGATCCTTTGCGTTGAATACACGTGAGGTCCAGTCCTCCGTTGGCCGCGCGCGCCACGCGGGTACGCCATCGCATGGGTTGCCGCGACCGGTTGGCCCCTTCGCTCGCCGTATTGCGTTGAACTATCCGAATCCCCACGGAAACTCCACCATGAAATGTCTCGGGTCCCGCATTGCCTATCTTGTCGCGGTCGCATTGCCCATTCTTCTCGCAGGCAACGCCGTCGCCTTCGTCCTCGGACCGGTCGGCAATGTCGGCTTGCTGAACCCGAACCAGATCGCCCCGGCGGGCGATGGGTTCGGCACCGCCATTGCTAGCGGCGATTTCAACGGAGACGGCATCGATGATCTGGCCATCGCTGATCGCGAAAATCCACAATTCGTGCGTATTCATTTCGGCACTCCCTGGGACATCGGCGAGTCTGTGGCGAATCCGTTCCTCGTGCAAACGGTGCCGGTGCCGATGGTGCCGGGCACAACACTCGGGCCGAACATCGCACTGGCGACCGGCGATTTCACGAAAGACGGCTCCTATGACGACGAGCTCGTGGTCGGCGTGCCGGGCGACAGCTTCACCGCCAACAATGCCGGTGCGGTTTTCGTGCTTGATCGAAGGCCGGATGGAACTTGGGTCGTTGCGATCACGATTCGCCAGGGCATCGGCGATTTCGTCGGTGTCTCAGAAGCTGACGACCACTTCGGGGCGGCGCTGGCCGTCGGTCAATTCGACAACAATGGTCGGGTCGATCTCGCCATTGGCATTCCCGGCGAGACCACCCTTGGACAAGCCAATTCCGGCGTTGTCTATATTGTCTATCAAGGGGTTGGCGGCTTGATGAACTCCAATGAAGAAGTTTTCTATCGCGGCGCCAACGGCCTGACCGGTGCGCCGGTTGCCGGCGAGCAACTCGGGTACGCGCTCGCTGCGGGCGACTTCAACGGCGACGAAATCGACGATCTCGCGGTCGGCATTCCTGGCAGCCCCTGCGCCGGCCAAGCCAACGCCGGTTTGGTGATGGTGCTGCGCGGTCGCGATGATTATGACGGCCTGGATGCTGAAGGCGTTTCGTACTGGAGTCAGGCGATGGCCGGAATACTCGACAGCTGCGAAGCGGGCGATCGTTTCGGAGCGGCCTTGGCTGCAGGCCGCTTGACTGGAACGCCGATCGGAGAGCCGTTTACCGACGACCTCGCCGTTGGCATCCCCGGAGAAACCATATCTGGTGTAGCGGTGGCAGGCGCGGTGGCGATCCTGCCCGGCAGCGCCGGCGGCATCACCGCCACCGGCAACCTGTTCATCGATGAAGGCCAATTGCCCGGCGGCGCACTCGCGCCGGCGGCATTTGGCGCGCGTCTCGCGGTTGGGCGGATCGACATATCTCCCGGCGGCAATGACAGTCTCGTCGTCGCCAGTCCGCTGGCAACGCAGAACGGAATCGCGGCCGCCGGGCGCGTGTGGGTATTCCCTTCGAGGTTCGACGGTCTCAAGATGGATCGCGCGGGCATGCTGAGCTTGTCGTCTTCCTACGCACTCGCACCGAGCGCAAACGCTGACGGGTTCGGGGCGCAACTAGCGATTGGCGACTTCAACGGTGACAACGAAAACGACCTCGCCATCGGCGTACCCGGACATGATATGCCCGCCGCAGGCAGCGGCGCCGTGCAGGTGGTCTACCAAAGCGACTTCGTGTTCGTCGATGGGTTCGACGATTGAGCTCCGGTGCGCCCGGATCGGTCGTGCGATGCGCTCAGGGCGACGCCATCGGCTGAACTGTGGCGTACGACGGATCGAAGCTGTCTCCGAACAAGCCATCGAGCGCGTAGGCGCCGATAACGATGCGCGGTCCGGTCATGCGGATGCCAGCATCCAATGACCGCAATGGCAAGCCGAGCAGAGTCTCGTTGAATCGTGCATCGACCATGGGAGAGCAGCGTTTGAGGCGCAAAGAGCAAGGGTCAGTCCAATGCTCGTGTTGACGCACCATTCGGCGGCGGCGTCACGTGAACCCACCAGCTCGTCATTGGCGTCTCCGTCTCCGTCTCCGGTTCGACGGTCGTTCCATTTTCGATCGAGGACATCGCGCACCTCGCCGAGTCGCACGCGTCGATGGCTGCGCGCGCGTCCTCGGTCGAGAAGATCAGACGACGCGTGGCCTGGTTGGGCGCGAACGAATCGGGCCCGGTGATGGAGTACACGAGATTGATCACCAATGCTGACCGGCTTGCCTTCGGAGGTCATTTTCAATGCGCCCTTCGCCGTGTCGGCTGCGAGCCCGGGAACAGCGGCACAGGCCAGCAATAGCGCGGACAGCAACTTGGCAATGGTGGAACGATTCATGACAGGATCCTCGATACGCGATTGCAGCGTGACGACCCGGCTCAACGCGGGTTGCGATGCTGGCGTCACCACCGTCGTAACGCGGCAGACAATGCCCCGAGGTGCCACTGCAACCCTGCAAGGCCATTCGCTCCAGGCAACGAGGATGGATCAGATCAGTGCCTCGCGCGCACGGTGCCTGCCGACGAATCTGTCGTCCTCGCGACAGCGTCCGCCGCATCGAGCACGCGCAGAAAATTCTCGCCGGCGACCTTGCGCAAGTCGGCATCGCTCCAGCTACGACGGGCGAGTTCCTTGAGCAGATTCGGAAATTGCGATACGTCTTCAAGACCCGTCACGGCAAAAATCGATGCCATCGAAATCGCAGCCATCGAAATCGCAGCCAAAAAAATATCCGACGGCGCGAGCCGATCCGTCACGTCAGTCGACGCGACGAACCGGCTTGGGTGCAGGGTAGGGCGCGGCTATTTCGCTGCGCGATAGCTGACCGTGTGATCGCCGGCGCGATCCCAGTCGGTTCCGTCCTTCGACAGGACAATCGGTCCGCGCACGATCCAGCCAATGCCGTTGCGGGCCTCGACGGTCAACACAGCGTCGTCGCCGAGTTGAAAGCCTCCCTTGACCTTGACATCGCGCAGCATGCGCAAGGACTGCACATGCAGTTTTCTTTGGCGATCGATCAGCGGAATCGGCTTGCCTTTGAAATCCTTGTCGCGAAAGATGAGCGTGGACATTTGGCCACCCGATTTCATGGCGGCATCGGGATCCTTGGCGTCAACGGCAGCCGACATTGCCGTCGTCTGCGCGACGAAGGCCTTGCCGGGTTCGCCGCCATCCGCGGGCAATCGTGTGGCGGCCGTGGCCCAGTCGGTTCTCGTCTCACCTTTGGAATCGCGAATGCCCTGGGCAAACAATTCATCGACAAGTGACTGATCGGACTTGGCGCGCAATGCCCCGAAGCCAGCGTCCGAGAAGTGGATCGATGTGAGTTTGTAATCGCTGCCGACCTTGGCATAGGGCATATCCATGCTTCCAGAGCCGCTGCCATCCCTTGATTTGACAGCGACCTTGATCAGGCCCTCGATGGCGGGCATCTGCGCGTGCAGTTGTTCGGCCTGCTCCTTCCAGTGCTGACGCAATGCATTGTCCGCCGCTGCTGTCGTGACGGTGCAGGTCGCCTCGCTCGCGCACTCACGTACCGTATCGAAGAAGAAGAAATGCAGCTCGGCGGGTGCATCGTCAATGTCGGCGAGTTGGCGGGCGGCATCGAAGTCGCCCTTGTCGAGTGCGGACTGAACGGCCTTGGCCAAAGCGGAGGGCGTCGACGCGGCATGGCAGCAGGCACTCGCTGCAAGCACCGAGGATATTGCGATGGTTGATAGCATGTTTTTCATGGTGCCCGGACTCCAATGAGGGGTGATCCGGCATCGTCAGCATGCCGTCGTAGTCAACAACGCGAAATGGCGCCGCCAGGGGCCACGCACCGTTCTGATCGAGCCGCTTTTAAGGGGAAGCCGGCTGTGTACACCTTGCGCATCGTGGCCTGCAAATGGGCAGCCCGAACATGATCGCGGCGCGCTCGACGTCGAGTTGCAGACGCTTGCGCTTCATCGACAGCCATCACCGGCTTTCATTCGCAGCGGGTCATCTGGCGCACCCGGTTGCGGGAGTCCACAGTCGACGCGCAGCCCGCGGAAGGCTACAAGAAGGAACGCGATCTGCGCGTGCGGCGACAGGCGGGGCATGTTCGTACTCGACCAAGTGACTCTGCGCCACGGCGACCACGCAGCGATCGACGCGGTCAGCCTCGCATTCCCGACCGGCTCGGTCAGCGCGGTGATCGGCAGCAGCGGATCGGGCAAGTCGACGCTGTTGCGCTTGCTGCTCGGGCTGGAATGGCCGGATGCGGGCGAAGTGCGCATCGACGGCGAGCCGCTTCGAAAGTCCGATGTCCTCGCGGTGAGGCGGCGCATCGGTTACGTGATCCAGGAGGGCGGCCTGTTCCCGCACCTGGGCGTGCGAGACAACCTCGCGCTGCTGCCGCGTTGGCTCGGCTGGAACGACGCACGCATCGACGAACGAGCCCATGCGCTCGCGTCGTTAACCCATTTTCCGACCGACGCGTGGCATCGGTTCCCGGCCGAACTCTCCGGCGGCCAGCGCCAGCGCGTCGCGCTGATGCGCGCGCTGATGCTCGATCCGCCGGCACTGCTGCTCGACGAACCATTCGGGGCTCTTGATCCGATCGTTCGCCACGACCTGCAGGACGAGCTCGTGGCGATCTTCGACTCGCTCGAAAAAACGGTCGTGCTGGTTACCCACGACGTCGCGGAGGCGGCGTTTCTCGCTCCACGGCTGATTTTGCTGCGCGACGGCCGCGTCGTGCAGGACGGTACGATGGACGACTTCTCCCAGCGACCGGCCGATCCGTTCGTCAGCCGGTTCATCGCGTCGCGGCGTCGGATCAAGGAGGGCGCCCGATGAGTGCAAGGCACGTACTCGCAGCGCTCATCTGCATGATGGCCTCCCCATTCGCGGACGCAGCATCGTTACGCATCGGCTCGAAGAATTTCACCGAGTCGATCGTGCTCGCTGAAATCGTTCGACTGGAAGGCGCGCGTCATGATCTCGTCATGCAACACCGGCAGGCGCTCGGTGGTACGCGCATTCTCTGGCGCGCGCTGCAGGAGGGCAGCATCGACGTGTATCCGGAATATACCGGCACGTTGACGCAGGAGCTGCTGCCCGGGCTGCGTGCCGACGCTGACATCAACACGATCCGCGCTGCGCTCGCGAAGCAAGGTATCGGCATGGGCGAGCCGCTCGGATTCGAGGACGGCTATGCGCTGGGCATGCGCGAGGACGTCGCCGCGCGCGAAGGCGTCGCGACGATCTCCGATCTGGGCCAACATGCCGGTCTGCGCTTCGGCCTTTCCAGCGAATTCGTTGACCGCGGCGATGGCTGGCCCGGCTTGCAGCGTGCCTACGCATTGCCGCAGACGGTGCGCGGCATGGATCACGACCTTGCCTATCGTGCGCTCGCCGACGGCGCAGTCGACGTCGTCGACCTCTACACCACCGATGCGGAGATCGCGTACTACCACTTGCGTGTGCTGACGGATGACCGTCACTACTTCCCGGCCTATCGCGCCGTGCTGCTGTTCCGCATGAAGGCGCTGCAGGATGCGCCAGCGCTCGCCAGCACGCTCGACGCTGTCGCGGGCCGCATCAATGTCGAGGCGATGCGCCAGATGAATGCGCAGGTCAAACTGCAGCGGCACAGCGAACGCGACGTAGCGGCCGGGTTCCTTGGCATCGCCATCGAACCGGCAGCACAGCGGAGCCGCTTCGACGACATCCTGCAGCGCACACGCGAGCATCTGCTACTGGTCGCGCTTTCGCTCGGCTTCGCGATCGTGCTGGCTGTTCCGCTCGGCATCGTTGCTGCGCGTCATCGGCGCCTCGGGCAACTCGTCATCGCAATGACCGGCGTGCTGCAGACCGTGCCATCGCTGGCGATGTTCGTGTTCATGATTCCGTTGTTCGGCATCGGCGCGGCCCCGGCAATCGCGGCTCTTTTCCTCTACAGTCTGCTGCCGATCGTGCGCAACACGCATGCTGGCCTGGTCGGCATTGCGCCGGAGCTGCGTGAATCGGCGGCGGCACTCGGCTTGCCCTCACGTGAAAGGCTGTTCCGGGTCGAGCTGCCGCTCGCGCTGCGTTCGATTCTTGCCGGCATCAAGACTGCCGCGGTCATCAATGTCGGTACCGCCACGCTCGGCGCCCTGATCGGCGCGGGTGGCTACGGCCAACCCATCGTCACTGGCATCCGACTCGATGACATCGGTCTGATCCTCGAGGGCGCGATTCCGGCCGCGTTGCTCGCGTTGATCGTGCAGGGCATGTTCGAGTGGATCGAACATCGATTGACGCCGCGTGGATTGCGGCTGGCAGCACGTGAATGACTCGCATCGAGGAATGGTTGTTGAACGGATGACCGCCGGCGTGGCGCCATTCCACCGGCCTTTTCATTGGCTTGCGCGACGAATCCATGTCGAGGCGTGCGCACGTTCATGCCGCGAGAGCTCGGTCGAGGCGGCAAAAATTGCCGAATGCGCGCCAGCGTGGCACCGTAGTCGCAGCAACCGGGGATGCGCGTGGCGGAAATCACCGAACTGATCGGCAAGGCGCGCGACGGCGACCGCGATGCATCCGAGCGCGTGTTCGCGCTGCTCTACGATGAACTGCGCCGACTCGCGGCCGGCCAGCTGCGCGGCGAAGATGCAATGCGCACGACGTCACTGGTGCACGAGGCCTACCTCAAGCTCGCCCATCACGGTGCGCTCGCGGTCAATGATCGCGGTCATTTCTTTGCGGTTGCTGCGCGCGTGATGCGCCAGATCGTGATCGACCACGTGCGCGCGCGCGCCGCGCTGCGCCGCGGAGGCGACGTGCATTTCGCGCCGCTGGATACCTCCGCACTGCAGGCAGCGGCGGAGGATCGTGGCGACGACGTGCTCGCACTCGATGCGGCGCTTGGTCGGCTCGCCGAGGTCGATCCGCAATTGGCGACGCTGGTCGAGTTGCGTTTCTATGGCGGGTTGGAACTCGCCGAAATTGCCGGCGTTCACGATCGCTCAGAACGCTCGCTCAAACGCGACTGGCGACGTGCGCGCGCATTCCTGCAGCGCGAGATCACCGGAGTTGCACATGCCTGATCCGGCTGCGCGATGGGCCGATATCTCGGCGCTGTTCGACGAGCTCGTCGAGCTGGGACCGGCCGAACGCGAGCAGCGCATCGCCGAGATTGCACGCAGTGATCCGCCGATGGCGTCCGAGCTCGCTGCGCTGCTGGCCGCAGACGATGACGGCAATGCATTGCTCGATGCAGGTGCAGCGTCCGCCGTACCGACCTTGCTCGACGACGCCATCCCCGCCGATCGCAGGGTCGGTCAGTATCGCTTGTTGCGCAAGCTCGGCGAAGGCGGAATGGGTGTGGTGTGGCTGGCCGAACGCAGCGATGGCAGTTATGAACAACATGTAGCGGTGAAGCTGATCAAGCGCGGCATGGACACGAACGCGATCCTGCGGCGCTTCCTGCAGGAACGCAGCATCC
>JBDSFA010000071.1:0-9930 GCA_039919785.1 Dokdonella sp.
CCGCTGCTCGCGGTGCCTTACCGGCCGAGCTGGGTCGAGCACCTGATCCTTTCCAATCGCAACATTCTCGCCGACCAGATGGAATTCCTGGTCAACCATCTGCCGCGCGATCGCCGGCCGCAGTAGCAGGCATGCACTTCAACTCACAGAAGAACCGCGCTTATGCGCGGTTTTTTTCATAGCGCAACTCAGCCACGACCGATTGCAACGCCGCCTACGCCAGGCTGATGTCATGCAGGTCTATCATTCGCGCTTGCAAAGATCCGCCAAAGCCCACCGCCAGGGCACGACAAGGAACCCCGCGACTACATGATGACAAATCCATCCCCATCGGCAGCGTCCGCCGCACCCCGCGTGGAAGACACCGCGACAACAGACGCGCTGCCGATTGCACCCAGTCTCGGCCTTGCGCTTGACGCCGCACGCATGCCGCGCCGATCAACCCTGGTCAATCGCCGCGTCGTCTTCATCGCTGCGGTCGCCGTGGTTATCGCGGTCATTTCCGCGTTGATAGCGCAAGTACTGACCGCGCTCATCGGCATCGTCACCAATCTCGCGTTCTACGGCCGCTGGTCGACAGCGTTCGTATCGCCGGCTGACCATCATCTGGGGGCCTGGGTGATCGTGGTGCCGGTCATCGGCGGCGTCATCGTCGGCGTGATGGCGCGCTATGGTTCACAGGCGATCCGCGGTCACGGAATTCCCGAGGCAATGGAACAGGTGCTCCTGAACGAGTCGAAGATCGCGCCACGCATCACCTTCCTGAAACCGGTGTCTTCCGCCATCGCGATTGGCACGGGCGGGCCGTTTGGCGCCGAAGGACCCATCATTGCAACCGGCGGCGCGCTTGGCTCTCTCTTCGGTCAGTTGTTGCGCGTCACCGCGATCGAGCGCAAGACCCTGCTAGCCGCAGGTGCCGCTGCCGGCATGGCTGCGGTATTCGGCTCGCCGCTCTCGGCGCTGATCCTCGCTGTCGAATTGCTATTGTTTGAGCTCAAGCCGCGTTCGTTGATTCCGGTTGCAATGGCAACCGTTGCAGCGACCGGCGTGCGTTACGCGCTGGTCGGCTCGGCACCAGTGTTTCCGATGCCCGGCATTGCCGAACCGGGTGCTGCGGCACTTGCCTGCTATGTCGTGCTCGGGGCCGTCATCGGCTTGGTCAGCGTCGGCGCAACCCGTGCCGTCTACGGAATTGAAGATCTGTTTGAGAAACTACCGGTCCACTGGATGTGGTGGCCGGCACTCGGCGGCCTCGCGGTCGGACTCATCGGTTGGTACGCGCCGCTCACGCTCGGCGTCGGCTATACGAACATCGAAGGCATCGTCGCAGGCCATTTCGGCGCTGGCGTACTGTTGTCGCTGGCGGCGATGAAATTCCTCTCGTGGTCGATCGCGCTCGGCAGCGGAACCTCGGGTGGCACGCTGGCGCCGCTATTCACCATCGGTGGCGCGCTCGGCGCATTGGCCGGCATGGGATTGGTCGCGCTCGCACCGCGCCTGGGCATCGATCCACGCATCGCCGGCCTGGTCGGCATGGCGGCGATCTTTGCTGGCGCTTCGCGCGCACTGCTCACATCGATCGTGTTCGCGTTCGAGACCACCCAGCAACCGTTTGGCCTGCTGCCCTTGCTCGGCGGTTGCGCCGCGGCTTACCTGGTTTCGGCGCTGATGATGCGCAACACGATCATGACCGAGAAAATCGCGCGTCGCGGCGTGCGCGTGCCCAGCGAATACGCGGCTGACTTCCTCGAACAAGTCGGCGCCGGCAAGACATGCACTCGCGAGGTCATTTCATTGCGCATGGACGATCGCCTCGGCGACATCCGCTACTGGCTGAACTCCGGCAAAGTCGAAGCTCAGCATCAGGGCTATCCGGTGCTGGATGCGAACGAGCAGGTGCGTGGCGTACTCACGCGACGCGATCTGCTCGACGTGCGTCTGACCGACATGCATCGGATCGGCGACATGCTCAAGCGCGCACCGATCGTCGTGCGTGAGGACCACTCGCTGCGCGAAGCGGCTGACCACATGGTTGGCGAGAACGTCGGTCGCGTGATCGTCGTCGATGCCCAGACTGCGCAACGCATGGTCGGCATCCTGACCCGAGGCGACCTGCTCGCCGCACATGCACAGCGGCTGCGTGAGGCAAACGACAGCAGCCGCCATCTTCGGGTGCGTCAGGCGATCAGGAAAAGTTTGAAACGAACTGCTTGAGAAAGGTCTGAAATCTATCCAGTTGAGACGCCGCGGCGGACCCCGGGGATCAGGTCAGCCAGCGGTCGAAATTCAAAACCGCAACGTGGCGGACTATTGCTCCGGGAGTGTCGATGCAAACACGCCATTGGTCGTATTTTCGAACACGCGATTGTTGCCATACGACACCAGCGCGCCGGAGGTCAGCGCGCTCAAACCGGTCGCGTTTCCGGTAAAGGTCGAGCGTGATGCGTAGACCGACGATTGCGCACCGACCGAGCGCAATCCAACGCCGCCATTGTCGCTGACCAGGGAATCGTCGACATTGATCTTGACCAAGCTGCCGTTGCTCGATGCACTAACGCCATGACTCGTATTCGTGCTGACCACGGAACGCTTCATTGAAGCTCTGCCCGACACCACGAAAAGGCCATACCTGCCGTTCAACATACTCACTTCGTCGAGCGACACCGAGCTGGTGCCGGCGGTCGGAAACACCCACACGGCTGCGTTGCCGGAACCGTTGATCGTCACGTTTCGCAACGACACCAAGATATTCGCGGACGGTTCAATGTCGACACCGTTCTGAGTGAAGCCGGTGATATGTGTGTTCTCGATCGTGACCTTGCCAGCGCTGAGTATTCGAACGGCGTTGAGGCCGGTGCCGAGACCGTTGATGCTCAGGCCGCGCAGCGACACGGTGTCGTTCGGCCCCGCATTGATGATGATGCCGTTGGTGCCCGAGACAAGCGTACTGGCAACGGTACCGACCGCTTCGATCTCGATTGACTTGGTGATCGTCACAGCGCCGAAGCCGGCCGGATCGAGGGCATCAATGATGCCACCAGCCGCGGTCTTCGAAATGGCACCTGCGAAGGTCTTGCACGGCGCGGTGCGGCTGCACGGGTTCGCGTCGTCACCGACGCCCGACACCCAGGTCCGCGTAGCCTGGGCGAAGCAAACCGATGCCGGCAGCAGGAATAGGACGGAAAAAGCGAGAAATGAGCGGAGTAATTTCCTGGAATTCAACATGACAGTATCTCCCCTATGATGACGCTATGTCCTGGATTTCGAAGCCGCCGCACCTACGCGTAGCACCTGGCATCGCAAGGCCGGCACCGGATCTGGCCGCGCGCGCGTGAATTGACTACGGGTCGGCCGTGTCGGGCGCTCCGGAGAACCGTCGAAAGTCCCATCCCGGCCGCATTGTTGCCCGCAGATCGCCCGTATCCGACAATATCATGCTTGAAACCCGAAGCTCCCATGATCGACAGCCAACGCTATCCCCGCCTCGCCCGCATCGAATCGCCAACCGACCTGCGCCAGTTTCCCGAAACTGAACTCGGCGACATCGCGCGCGAGCTGCGCGCCTACTTGATCGAGTCGGTTGCGACCTCGGGCGGGCATTTCGGCGCGAACCTCGGCGTGATCGAACTCACGGTCGCCCTGCATTACCTGTACGACACGCCGGTCGATCGTCTCGTCTGGGACGTCGGGCACCAGTGTTACCCGCACAAGATCCTGACCGGCCGACGCGATCGCATCACGACGATCAAGAAGAAGGACGGGCTGGCACCGTTTCCGCGCCGCGAGGAAAGCGAGTACGACACCTTCGGCGTCGGCCATTCGTCGACATCGATTTCGGCAGCGCTCGGAATGGCAATCGCGGCGCAGCGCAAGGGCGACCAGCGCAAGGTCGTCGCCGTGATCGGCGACGGTGCGATGACGGCCGGCATGGCGTTCGAGGCGCTGAACCACGGTGGCGACGTCGAGCCGGACATCCTGGTCGTCCTCAATGACAACCAGATGTCGATCAGCGAAAACGTCGGCGCATTTCCGCGCATGCTCGCGCGCCTGATGGCCAGCCGCACACTGAACAACATGCGCGAGCGCGGCAAGAAGATGATGAAGCGCGGCGGCTTGTTGTGGCGCGTGGTCAAGCGCTGGGAGGAGCACGCGAAAGGCATGTTCGTGCCATCGACGTTGTTCGAGGAATTCGGCTTTCACTACACCGGCCCGATCGACGGTCACGACATCCCGTTGCTGGTTTCCACCCTGCGCATGCTGAAGACGCTCAAAGGCCCGCAGCTGCTGCACGTGGTCACCACCAAGGGCAAAGGCTACGCGCCGGCCGAACGCGAACAGATCCAATACCACGCGGTCGGGCCCTTCGACCCGACAGCCGGCCTCAGCAAGAAAGTGGGCGTCTCCAAACCGACCTACACCGAGATCTTCGGCGAGTGGCTGTGCGATATGGCCGCCGCCGATGCGCGCCTGTCCGCGATCACGCCGGCGATGCGCGAAGGTTCGGGCCTGGTGCGTTTCTCGAAGGAATATCCGCAACGGTATTTCGACGTCAGCATCGCCGAGCAGCATGCGGTCACGCTCGCGGCCGGCATGGCCTGCGAAGGCACCAAGCCGGTCGTCGCGATTTATTCGACCTTCCTGCAGCGCGCTTACGATCAACTGATCCACGACGTCGCGCTGCAGAATCTCGACGTCACCTTCGCCATCGACCGCGCCGGTCTGGTCGGCCCCGACGGTGCGACGCACGCAGGCAGTTTCGATCTCTCGTACCTGCGCTGCATCCCGAACATGGTCGTGATGGCGCCGTCGGACGAAGACGAATGCCGCCGCATGCTGACGACGGGATTCCAGTATGACGGACCTGCCGCCATACGCTATCCACGCGGCAGCGGCACCGGCACCGCGGTAGCGAAGGATCTCAACGCGCTGCCGATCGGCAAGGCAGAGTTGCGCCGCAGCGGCCGCGGCATCGCCCTGCTCGCGTTCGGCGCGATGGTCGCTCCGTGCGTGACCGTCGCAGAGACGCTTGATGCGACGCTCGTCAATATGCGCTTCGTCAAACCTCTCGACGCTGCACTCGTACTCGAACTGGCGAAGTCCCATGCTGCGTTCGTCACGATCGAGGACAACGCAATCGCTGGCGGTGCCGGCAGCGCTGTCGCGGAACTGCTCAATGCGCACGGCCTCAATGTGCCCCTGCTGCAACTGGGACTTGCCGACACCTTTCTCGAACACGCCAGCCGCGAAGAACTGCTGGCGGCCGACGGGCTCGATGCGCCCGGCATCGAAGACGCGATACGGCGTCGCTACGCGAATTTGCTGACGATACCGGCGCTGCGCAACGCGGTGTGACTGAGCGCCGCACGCGCAACGAACTGCACGAACCTCGCCCATGCGTTATTGATGCGGCCCGCAAAGTGTGTGCTGCAGGCCCCTTCGACTTCGCTGCGCTACGCTCAGGGCGAACGGATCTTTCCTGCTGTTTGCGGGCCGTTTCAATAGGGCGATGTCGCATCAACCGATCACAACGGCGCAGACGGCGTGCGCGCACCGATCCAGCGGAACGTCAGGTTGATGCGCGGGGAATACACCGCCGCCCGCTTGGGTAAGGCGTGCTGGTACAAGGCCTGCGTATTGCCTGCCATCAACAGCATGCTGCCGTGTGCGAGCTGGATCGACAGTGCCGCATCGCGCGTCACGCGCTTGCGCAAGCGGAACGTGCGTTCGGCGCCGAAGCTCAAGGATGCAATCTGCGGTTGTGCACCGAGTTCAGGCTCGTCGTCGCTGTGCCAACCCATCGAATCGCGACCGTCGCGATAGAGGTTCGCAAGCACGCTGTTGAAGCGCAGATCAAAGCGCGTGGCGAGATCGTCGCGCAACATCGCGACCGTCGGTGTCCACGGCTGCGGCTCGAAACGCGTGCGCGAATAGCTGTAGGTCGCAGTCGGATCGCCCATCCAGTACGAAAGTCGCGGCGCCGCGACTTCGCGACCAAACAGGTTTAGACGGTGCTGCTGCCAGGGAATTTCGGCATGCAAGGCCACGAACAACGCATCGGCGTCGGCCTGCGCATACGCCTGCACGGTGTAGCGGACGTCGGCGTCTGCTAGCGGGAGATGTCGCAAGAGCGCTGGTCCGGGGAGTGGAATCGTTTCGGAATCACCCGACGAGCCCGCCACGGGCGGTGACGTATGCATGCTGCATGGTCGCACGTGTGTCTCCGCTGGCGCACGCTCCCCAAGCGCGCCTCGTCGCCCCTGTTGACGCATCGCAGACGTAATGGATTGATCCACATTCCACAATCGGCTTGAGCCGCGATGCTTCTTGAGAAAAAAAGGCATCGCGGCTTAAGCCGCTCCTACAGACAGTTGCTCCTACAAAATCCCGGCCTGCGCATGATGGTTGCGATGTGTAAGACCACCACGTTCACGGGGTAGGCTTCTTCCATCTTCGCCTCAGCGGCGACGCTTCGCGAGCGGGGCGCCGACCAGCAACAGCATCAGTGACATCAACCCAAGCATCCAGCGCGCATCGATCGGTACCGGCTTGATCTCTCCACCTGGAGCGCCCGTGACTGTCGTGACAACCGTGCTCGAATTATTGTTCGGCGTCGGATCCGGCACGGTCGTCGAGTGTGCGCTGGCGATATTGGTGATGCTGCCGGCGAACCCTGCCGCGACCGTATAGCTGGTCGTGATGGTCACGCTCGCACCGTTTGCAATCGCGCCGATCGTGCACGGGAATCCGCCGCTGCACGGTGCGCTGGCCGAAACAAACGTGAGGCCCGGCGGTGTGGGATCGCTCAACACCGCATCGGGTACCGCGTCAGGTCCGTTGTTGGTGACGACAATTGTGTAGCTGATCGTGCTACCGGCAGCGACCGTGGCGGGACCGGTCTTGGCCACACCCAGATCCGCCGACGCTGCCGCGACCGGCACCACCGTCGTCGTCACCGTACTGCTGTTGTTGCTTCCGTTCGGGTCCGGCGTTGCGCTGTTGACCGAGGCAGTGTTGACGATTGCCGCGCTCGCATTGACCTGCACCGCGAACGTCACATTCACGCTCACGCTTGCACCGTTCGCGAGCGTGCCGACCGCGCAGGGGAAGCCGCCGGTGCATGGGCCGTCGGCACTCACGAAAGTCACACCAGCAGGCGTTGGATCGGCGAGCACGACGCTTGTCGCGACGTCAGGGCCGTTGTTCGTCACCAGCAAGGTGTAGACCGCATTCGTGCCTGCAATGACGCTGGCAGGACCGCTCTTGACGACGGCAAGATCGGCCGACGTCGCGACCGGCACGAGCGGTGTTGTCACCGTACTGCTGTTATCGGACGGGTTCGGATCCGGCGTGTCGCTGCCGACCGTTGCGATATTCACGATCGAACCGCTCGCATTCGCAGGCACCGCGAACGTGACCGCGACTATCGTGCTGCCGCCCGCCGCCACCGTACCAAGAGAGCACGGGAATCCCGCCGCGCACGGCAGTGATGCCGAGACGAAGCTCAGGCCTGCCGGCGTCGCATCGTTGAGCACGACGTTCGTCGCAGCATCCGGACCTGCGTTCGTCACCGTCAACGTGTATGTGACGTTGGTGCCCGGTGCGGCATTGACCGGACCGCTCTTGACCACGCTGAGATCCGCACTCAGTGCAGCCACGTCGGTCCTGACGGTCGAGTTGTTGTTGGCGGGATTGGTATCGTTGACACCCGCTGGCGCAGTGACCGAGGCGGTATTGCTCAACGAAACCGGTCCGTTCGGCGCGGTGCCGTTGATGGTGATGACGACAGCACCACCGTTCGGCAGCGATCCGACCATGCCAGTCACAGCGTTGCCCGCGACGGCCGGTTGCGTAACGCAAGCCGCACCGCCGGTCGCGCCACCACAGCTGGCCGTGATTGCCGTGATGCCCGCAGGCACATTGTCGACGTATGACGCGCCGTTGGCAGGACTTGGACCGTTGTTGCTGATCGTCAACGTGTACGCAATGGATCCACCGGACGCGACCGTGGCCGGCGCCGTCTTAACGATGGCGACGTCCGCGTTGCCCGGACCCACGCTGGTCTGCACCGACGAGGTGTTGTTGGTCGTATCCGGATCGGGTGTATCGCTGGTCGCATTGGCCGTGTTGATGATGGGATTCGCACCGCTGTACGCCGCCGGCACTGTGTAGGTCGACGTGATCGTCACGCTCGCACCATTCGCGATCGCTGCGATCGAGCACGGATAGGCCGTCGCGCACGCGCCCGTGTTGCTGACGAAGAGGAGACCGGCTGGTGTCGCATCGACGACGATGATGTTCGTCGCGTCGCTCGGCCCGTTGTTCGTCACGACAATCGTGTAAACCACATCGTTGCCCGGTGTGACAGACGCCGGACCGCTCTTGGCAACGACCAGGTCGGCCTGCGGATTGCCGTTCAACGCCGCGCTGTCGGTGTTGTTCGTCGTATTCGGATCAGGCTGATCCGAGGCGCTCACGCTCGCGGTATTCACCATCGCGCCCGCTTGCGTCACCGTCGCGACGATGCTCAACGTCGCCGACGAGCCCGAGCCCGTGACGCCAAGTGCCCCGACAGCCCAGATGCCGGTTGCGCTGCTGTACGTGCCTTGCGACGGCGTTGCGGAGACGAAGGTCAGGCCGGCCGGCAATGCGTCGGTTATCGCAACATTGGTCGCCGCGGATGGTCCGTTGTTGTGCACGCTGACCGTGAAGACGACATTGGTTCCGACGTTCGGCGTCGCGTTGTCCACGGTCTTGCTCACCGCGAGATCCGCCTGCTGGCCATTGATCGTGGCACCTGACGTGTTGTTCGCGCCGACCGGATCGAACTGGTCTTCGTGCGTGATCGCGACCGAATTGGTGATCGATCCGGCCTGGTCGACATTCACGGTGATGGTCAACGTGGCCGTTGCGCCATTCGTCAATGCACCGATCGTCCATACGCCACTGACGTTGTCGTACGTGCCCTGCGACGGCGTTGCGCCAACGAAGCTGGTACCCGCAGGCAGTTGATCCGTCACCTCGACGCCGGTTGCGTCGTTCGGGCCGTGGTTGGTCGCGGCGAGCGTGTAGGTCACCGTGCTGCCGATGTTCGGTGCCGCGTTATCGACGCTCTTGGCGATGCCGATGTCCGCGCTAGCGCCCGCGTTGACGGAAGCGCCCGCATTGTTGTTGCTGGTGTCGGGATCGGGCTGGTCGGAAGCGCTGACCGCAACGGTATTCGTCAGCGGACCTGGCACATCGACCGTTGCCGTGATCGTCAACGTCACGCTCGCACCATTGGCCAGGTTGCCGATGGTCCACACACCACTCGCGCTGACGTAAGCGCCTTGCGACGCTGCCGCCGATACGAAACCGAAACCTACCGGCAGGCTGTCGGTGACCGCGACGCCGGTTGCATCATTGGGGCCGTGATTGGTCGCAATGATCGTGAACACCACGCTGTCGCCAACGTTGGGTGCCATGTTGTCGACGTTCTTGGTCAGGCCGATATCCGCCGCACTGCCGATCGTCGTGCTCACGCTCGAACTGTTGTTGGCGAGGTTCGGATCGGTGACGCCCGCGGGCGGTGTCGCCGACGCCGTATTGCTCAGCGTCTGCGCACCAAACGGAGCGTTGCCGGTGATCGTGAAGGTGACCGACGATCCGGCCGGCAGCGTCGTGATCGTGCTGGTGACGTTGTTGCCCGCGACACCGACCGCTCCGCAGACCGCACCCAGCGTTGCACCACCGCAGGTCGCGTTGACGCTGGTGATGGCGGCAGGCACGGGATCGCTGAAGCTGGTGCCATTCGCATCGCTCGGACCCGCATTGCTGACCACCACCGTGTAGCTGATCGCCGCACCGGAGTTGACTGAAACGGGCCCGGTCTTAACGACCTGCACATCCGCGCTGGCCGCCGTCGGTGTCGTCACCGTACTGGTGTTGTCACCC
>JBDSFA010000374.1:0-11976 GCA_039919785.1 Dokdonella sp.
GGAACGCGCAAGCCGCAGCTTGAGGCGCCAGGCGCGGCCGAGCCAGACTGCAGGGATGGGTCGACCGGACTGTGGTAGCTTTCTCCCAAATGCATACAGGGAGGTTGCGTCATGCGCTCGATCCGACGTGGATGCATCTCCGGCATGACGAGCCTGGCGCTGCTGGTCATCAGCCCGACGCCGTTGTGGGCGGGCGTGGGCTTGTCGAGCTATGGTGTCGTCCCCGATCGGACACCCCCAGCGGCCCCGCCGCCGCACGGCATATTGCCCCTGTCGCCGCCAAGGCAAAGTTCTATTCCCGCAGGCTCGGTGCTCTGTGGTATCGACAGCATCTTTACCGACGGTTTCGAGCCGGCGTCCTTCACGCCCATTGACCAAGTGAGCGGCGGCATTCCATCGCCAGGGCTGACCCAAGACATCATTGGCTCAGGAACGCTAAGCGTCGCGATCTCATCACCGGCTGCAGGCGCTACAACTGGCGAAAGCACAGTGGACGTAACAGGAACGTTTGTCGGACCAATGAACACAGGTATCACGGTCAACGGTGTCGCTGGCTACGTTGCGAACGGAACGTTCTTGGTTCCGAATGTTCCGCTTAATCCAGGTAGCAACAACCTAAACGTCCAAGCCGTCACTCTTCCTGGCGCCACAGCGTCGACGTCGGGATCGATCACGCAAAGTGGCTCGCCGGCACCAGTGAGCATGCAGGTGGGGCGCGCCATCGGCTACGGTCCTGTATCGATTTCGTTTCGCTACTCCATCGGAACGCTGCTGGGCAACGCCACAGTGCAGTCGGTGGCCATCAACTTCCGCGGCAGCGGCGCCGATGACTACACGGGTCCGCTCAGTGGAGCACCGGCAAGTTACACGTACATGCAGCCTGGGGCTTATACGGCGCGTTTCACCGTGACGGACTCCAACAATCAAATCTACACAGCAAATCGGACCGTGCTGATTCAGGATTTGGTCGCCCAACGCGGGATGTTGTGCGACGTCTACGGCTATGTGAAGAATCGTCTTACCGCGCAGGATGCAGCCAACGCGGGCAGCGCCTATCAATCAGTCGTTCGCACTGGATACGTCAATTTCTTCAATCAGCTTGGCGCAAACATGCCAGCCACGGCTCAACAGCTTGGCGTCATAGTCGATGGCCAGTTGGGTATCGGCTTCGCGGACCTGCTGCTCGTCCGCGACAACGCCGACCAGAACCGCAGCGGATTTCCTCTACGGCTGACACTGGGGACGGACGGAGTGTGGCGGATTTCGGAGATGTGATGATGACCTCACGCAAATTCCTCGCACTCTCGCTCGTCACTTTGCTTCTGCCATTGGGTACGGTCCACGCTACCAACAAATCGAAAGCAGCGGTTGGTAGTGCGGGCACCAATGGCACCACTGCCTTTGACCCTCCTGCCGATGTCGATCCACCATCTGTCTGTGAAAGAGACCTCGGAACTGGAACAGACCCATTAGGCATGTGGTTTACCCAGCTCATTCATTTCCTGTGTAAACAAGGCGATGCTGATTCCTTGTTGGCAGCCTACCTGATCACGCTACCGCCTTTCGGCACGCATGCGGAAGCAGATCATGGCTTGTTGGCACGGGCCTATGCTGTCGGAAAGAACAATCCGAAAGTACTGTGGGTCGTGGCGTTCGATCAAGATTGCCGGCCTATCGTCGAATGCGGCCCCGGGTATCAGCGCAATCTCGCCGCCGCGCAGGAGCTCACGCGCATCGATCTCGACAATGCGATGGCTTGGTTTGCACTGGCTTATGCGCAAAGTCTTAATGTCGTCACGCCGGGAAAGATCAACTTAGCACTGGAGCGCGCGGACAAGGCGCCGCGCATCCACGACTACGGTTTCGATCTGCTGAAACTTGCTGCCGCAGCCACCGGGCAGATACCGATCCCTGACGCCGCGCTTCACATTGACGCCGTGCCCCCATCCTCGCCTGAGTCTGTGCGCTGGACTTTCCTCTTCACGACAACTCAGATGAATGGGCGGCTCAGGGACTGGATTGGAAATTGCGAGGCGAATTATCTTGAACGAGAGCAAGCACTCAAACGCGCCAAGCTATGCGCTGCGGCAAAGAGCCAGTTCAAGCAAGGCGATTCATTGTTGACGTTGAGCGAAGACTCGACCGTCAGCGCCGCAATCCCGGCGGAGTTGCGCCTGCGACCGTCGGGAATAGGAAACCTCCATGGGATATCGGACGACGACTATGCCAAAGCCGCAATCGCCGCTATTGCCGAGTCGAACAGCGAACGCGAAATGTACGCGAAGCTGTTGGCGCGGCTGGGTCGCAAGTAGCGCAACTGGCGGATTTCGGGGATGTGATATGCGCAAGCAATTCGTTTATGGTGTGCTAGCAATGACCGCGCTGATGTGCGGTGCCGTCTCCCATGCTTCCGCACCGCCGCATCCAGGCAGACACGAGTTACGCGCTGAAAAGCACGGGCGTATCGTCGATGCAGATACGGGCGCTGGCATACCCGATGCCAAAGTGATTGCGGTGTGGCGCCAGCACAGCAGTGGCGTATCCGACATGGTTTCAGGTGGCAGCTGGTGCAATCTGCAGAGAATTGTCGTAACCGATAGCGACGGGCGATACATGATTCCTGATGTGTCCCGCGAACTCGACGAAAGCGAGACGCGTTTTGGATCACTGTCTTGGAACAAATCGTGGTCCGGCTGGCAATTGATCGTATTCAAGCCGGACTACATACGCACAGGAAAGGATTATCCGGTAGTGAAGTCGGAGCAGGGTAATTCCGACAATCAACAGTTCACATTGGACGATCGTAAAGTTCTTGATCACCGGATCAACGGCGGAGATCGAGCCTGTCTTCCGAACCAAGGATGCATGCCCGCTTTCGTATGGCAAGCCCGCCAGCCTGAAACTAGCGGGGGGTTGTTAGGTCATGTCGACGTTCAAACCATTGAAATGAAAAAGGCGCAGCTGAGTCCAAACTGGGTTTGGGTTTACTACTCCACAATTCTTACGACCGGCATCTGTCCTGATGGACGTGGAAACGACCTCTCGGAACCAGCGTATGCCGACATTGCAAAAGCTATGGCTTATGAGGTACGTCCAATGGCTTGCACATTGCCACCCGAGACGTCCGTCGATCCTATTTCGGTGGGTGCATTCGCTGGATTGAGCCATCCTGGACCGTTCAACGTCAAATTCATAAATCGCGTGAAAGAATTGACCGGGCTGCCCGTATCGCGACAGTTTGATCCATTAGAAAAAACAAGAAGTACGGCTGAAGTTCTATGCCGCGTAGTGAAGGAAGAGGAGAGCCAGTAATGAGCTTGACGAACAAGTGGGCGGTAGTTTGCTCTGCCCTAACCGTCCTAGCCAGTGCGCAACCAGCAGGGGCCTATGATGCTGAGACGCATGCTTTGATCGCTTACAGGGCTTACGGGCGGTCCGCGCTATCGCAAACAGGAGCCGGCTCGCTCGTCGCAACACTGGGTTTGGACCGTCTCGATATACCGACGCCGTTCAACACGTATTGGCAGGCCACAGGATCAACACCAGGTCCTGTCTCTTACTACGACAACACTGTTACCTTTGCCCCTTCAACATACGCGCGCCAGCCAAACTTCTACGAGCAATGCCAAATGCAGCACTTGGCAGACACTGTCGTAGATCCCGCAAGCAATGCGAATTGGCTCTCTGGCGATCCGATGCTGAGTGGCAACAAAGTCACGTTTTTCCCTATCGAAAATTGGTTGATGCGTGGAGATTTGCGCGAGGACGATCTTTCGTGGCTCCTCTATAACTCCATCGCCAAGGATCGTTGCGGTCAGCCTGATAGCGATCCATATGGCCAGATCGTTCGCGTCTTCAATCATTTCTACGACCCGATTCACGACGTTGGCTTGAACATCGGGGCGAAGTCTGTTGATTGGGCCTTAGGCTATATCGACAGCTTTGCGACGCCGCCCGTCGTCGACACGAATCGGCGCAATCACTTTACGTATGCGGATGCACGCGAAAACATGTGGCTAGCGCTAACCGGAGAGCGTGGTCGCAGTTCCCCTCCCTACACGGCAGCTGCCCGCGCGGCCGATGCTCAAGAACGTCTGTTTCGTTGGGCGACTACATTTCGCTCTCTGGGCGATGCCATACACCTGTTGCAGGACGGCGCATCACCACAGCATGTGCGTAACGACCCCCACAGTCCGGTTGGAACCAGTCAGGAGCAGCAGGCGTTTGAGGGGTATACCAACGCTCGGGTGCTGAACCAGACGGTGGGCGACTCGAATGCATATGTGCGAGGATTTTTTCGGCGGCCTGACTATGGCAAAGGCCTACCCCCCATTGTTCTCGGCAGCACTCCGTATCCGGTTCCGGTATTCGCCACGCCACTGCGCTTTTACACCACCCGCCTGAAAGGCAATGGGCCTGCCGACCTTCCGGACGGCCGCTACGGGATGATGGACTACGCCAATCGCAGTTTCTTTACTGGCGGCACCTTGCCGAACATGTCGGCCAATGCGTTTCAACGGCCCATGACACCCGTGGATGCCGCACACGGCTACACCCAAAGCCAAGTGCCGTGTGTACTCAGCGCGGCCCAGGGGAACACCTGGCGCCATGATCTGAAGTGTGCGCATTGGATGCATGCGGTGCCGGACTCGGTGGCAACGGGCTACGTCGACACACTGCCATCTGTAGAGGGGGTGACTCAGTTCACGCAACCGCCGCTGGCCGCATTCAGCGCCTTCACCATTGCGGGCTGCCCACCCGCCCAATGCAGATACACGGTCGGTCTGGAAGAGTTGCAGAACATGGCCAATCTAGCGATTCCACGTGCAATCGGCTATTCAGCCGGGCTAATCAACTACTTCTTTCGCGGTCAGATAACCGTCACGTCTTCACCGGGTGGACTGTTCGGTGTGCTCGACCAAGGCACGCCGCACACCGTCGACGCCGATGGCTATCCGCGCAAGACCGACAACACGATCTTCGGTTTCACGACGGTGCGCGCGCGGGTCAAGAACACCACCGCCGATATCCACGAGTCAGGTTCCGGCACGGTGGTGCCGCAGGTTGCGCAGAGTGGACAGTTGGTCGCCATTGCGCGGTACCACCGCAACCCATGTTATCGGCCCGACCTATCGGGTGAATACGTCAAGAAGCCGGATGGATCGTTCACCGTGCCCGCCGGATGCAGCGTGGCGCAGACACGCACGGCGTACCAGGAAATTTCTGTCGCGGCGCCTCTCGCCATTGATGCCAACGGCAATCTTTCGGGAACCAGCAACGGCACCAATCCATGCGCGAATGTCGGCAATCTCACGACGGGTGCGGTGGGCACCTGCGCGAATTCCGGTGGTGTCCTCGGAGAATTCGATTTCAGTTCGGATCCGATTCCAGCGAATGCGACCGACCTGTTTGTGCAAGTTGCCTATCGGGGTGGGTTGGGGCAGGAGACGGGCGCAATCGCTGTGGGCATGATCGATCTGCGAGAGCCAAACTACTACACGACCTGGGATAACAGCGACTGGTTTCTCTACAACGGCCAGTGGGCAGATCCCGCCGTGGTCGCCCCGCAAGTTCCAGTCAGTACGGTGCCCATACCCATCACGGACATCGTGATGTGCTGGGAAGATCAGCGGGTCTTCGACTTTGCTACGACCAATGCCGTCGGGCCGGGGCAGTTTTTCCGATTCGGTATCTTGACCGACCTTCAACCGCATACGTACGCGCTGGACGCGCACTTCAATGGCACCGAACTCGCTGGAAGAGGCAGCCCGTTCGTGGGCATGGCGCGCCAATCCGACAAGGAAAATGGAGGAACCTTCGCGCCTGACCCCATGATCTATGGGCGAGGCACGACCCTCGGCACGGTCGGTTGGTTCGCCTTCTACCTGTACTCGCCGACATCGACAGCACCTCCGCCCGCTGGAACGAACGGGATATTCCGACTCGCCCCTCCGCTCAGCGGACCACGAGGCCCAGGATTGCCTGTGTCAGGAACGGTCCACTACACGAGTCTGCCTGACGCCCCATGCACTGAACTAAGCAACCCGCCGGTGCCATCGGATACGGATCACGCCGCCGTGGAAGTTGGAGCGCCGAAGTAAGTATCGCCGGCTTTGCCGGAGGATACTTACCGATCAATGATCCGCTGCACCGCCGTGCGCGCAGCCGCAAACGAAAAATGCGCTTCGACGTTGGCCAGGCCATTCGTCGACAGGCGTTGCCACAACGCTTCATCGCGGTACAGGCGCGCGACTGCGGACGCGAATGCGGCGGGTTCGTCGGCGACGAGCACGTCTTCACCTGCGCGAAAATGCATGCCTTCGACAGCGAGCGTCGTAGCGACCACGGGCAAGCCATAGCTCATCGCGGTATTGATCTTGCCCTTGACGCCGGCGCCATAGCGCAGCGGCGCAACCGAGATGCGGCAACCGTCCATGTACGGCGCAATGTCTTCGGCGAAGCCGTGCACCAGTACGTGTTCGTCGGCGAGCGCGCGGATCGCATCGGGTACCTTGCTGCCGATCACGTGGAAGCGCAGCTCCGGCAGTTCCTTGCGTAGCAGGGGAAACACGTCGCGCACGAACCAGCTTACCGCGTCGGTGTTGGGCGGATGCTGAAAGCCGCCAACGAAGACGAGATCGCGGCGCTCTTCAAACGGCACGCGGCAACCGTAGATCTCGTTGACCGTCGACAGGATCTCCACGCGCGCGCCAGGGGCATCGCGCGCGAGCAGTTCCTGCTCCGCGCTGCTGACGACGAGGGTCAGATCGCATTCGCGGATCAACTTCAGTTCCTGCGCGCGCGTCGCTGCGGCCTGTCGCGCAGGGTCGGCGACGCCGGCGAGTTCCGCTGCGCGCTGTTCGCGCAGGTAGTGCAGATCAACCGTGTCGAACGCGAGCGTCGCCTGCGGCGCATACAGGCGCGCGAGTCCGACGTAGCTCGCGGCGACGTAGTGTCGCGACAGGATGATGAGATCGAACTCGCGACCGCGCGCGCGGAACAGGGCAACTGGATCGACCACGTAAGGCGCGTAGAGTGCCTCGACACCGAGCGTCTGCAGCGCCGCCGTATAGCGCTCCGTCCATGCGCGATTGTCCGGCATGAAGCTGACCTGATAGTCGAGTTCGCCGAGCACGCGCATCAGGTTGACCATGCGCACCGAGCCCGCATCGTGGTCCGGCTGCGGCGTGGTCGCGTCGATGATGAGCACGCGCTTCTTCGCGCGATGCGTCGCTGCGAGCGCGATCGGCGAACCGGGTGCAGGTTGCCGCGCCAGTGCATCCTTCCACTTGTCGGCGAATTTTTCGTGGTTGATGACCTGGAAACGCTTGATGCCGCTCGCGGTGTCGGTGCCCGAGGTGATGCCCTCGAAATGCACGACCACCGATGCGGGCTCGACATACACCTTGAGACCGGCAGCGCGCACCGCGAAGGCGAGGTCGGTGTCCTCGTAGTAGGCGGGCGCGTAGCGCGTATCGAACGCGCCGAGCTGCGAAAATAGTTCGCGGCGCAGCAGGATGGCGGCACCCGAGCAATAGTCGACTTCGCGCCGAAAACCGAAGCGGGTGTCGTCGGGATCCTCGAAGCGGCCGTAGTTCCAGCCCGATCCGTCGCTGAAGATGATGCCGCCGGCTTCCTGCAGGCGGCCGTCCGGATAGACGAGCTTGGCGCCGACCAGGCCCGCGTCCGGTGCTTGCTCGAAGCACGCGACGAGGGCGTCGAGCCAGCCTTGCGTGACGACCGTATCGTTGTTGAGGAACAGCACGTATTCGCCGCGTGCAACCGCCGCACCCGCGTTGCACGAGCCGATGAAACCGAGGTTTTGCGCATTGCGCACGTTGCGGATGCCGCTCACGTCGGCAAGTCGTTGCGGTGTGCGGTCGGAGGAACCGTCGTCGACGACGATGACCTCGAACGACGTGGCGCCCGCATGTTCGACGATCGAGCGCAGGCACGCCGTCGTGTAGGCGATCTTGTTGTAGACCGGAATCACGATCGACACGCGCGGCGAGTCGCTGCCCGGTACCGCGAACGGCGCGAAGTCGTCGCCGGGCTCGGCATAGGTGGCACGTCTGCGCTTCGCGCCTGCACCGCGCAGCTCCTGCGCGATGCGCGCGAGGGTCCCGCCGAGCCCGCGCTGCACCAGGCTTGCACGGACGCGGCCGACGCTCGCGCGCAATTTGGCACTACGGAACGCAAGGCTCGCGCGCAACCGGCGGCTGCGCGCGTTGGCCGCACGCAGCGGCGCGGTGATGCGCCAGGACGTGCTCGCCATGGTTTGCTCGTAACGCGGCTTGATGTCCTGCAGTTCGGCATCCAGCGACAAGGCCCAGCTCGTTCGCTCGTCGAGTTCTGCGTGCAGCGCCTGCAGTCGCTTGCCGGTCGCGGCAAGGTCGCGGTCCAATGCATGTCCCCAGTCGCCGCGCCGCTCACTTTCCGCGCTTGATGTTGACAAGTCGGTGCCAAGCATCCGCTCGCGCTCGCGACCTCGCGCCAGCGCGTCCGTCGCCACCGCAAGTTCGAGTTGCGCCGCATCGGTTGTCGCAATCGGGTAACGCACAAGCGCGCGCGGACCCAGCTGCATGATCAAAGTATAGGCATCCGCCATCTGCGTGGGCGTCGCTTGCGTATGCGACGCCAGCGTGCTGCGCACCTGATCGAACGCGATCGGGTCCGCGAGCAGCTCGACCACGCGCGCGACGACCGCGTCTGCGCGCGCGTCGACGAGAAATCCGTCGACGCCGTCTTCGATGCGTTCGGCGAGCGCGCCGACACGCGTCGCGATCACCGGCACGCCGAGGCTGCGCAGTTCGGACAAGGTGTAGCTGAAGGTTTCGGCGACCGTCGGCAGCAGCAGGGCCGCATCGGGCTGGATCTGCGCGAGCAGCTGCGGCAGCTCGTCACGCTGGTAGTCGAGCACGACATGCACGCCGCGCTCGCCAAACAGATCGTGCGCGTCGGCGCCCGCACCAAGCAGGAACAGGTCAACATGCTCGCGCAACCCAGGCAGCGCGGCACGCAGCAACTCGGCGCCCTTGCCACGGCGGATGCGTCCGGGCACCAGCAGGCGGGGTCGTATATGTGCGGACGAAGCCCCAACGTGCCCCGTATCGCCAGGCCATGCAGCGAGACCGTGCGCGATCACATGCTGCGGCAGTTCGCTCAGTGGCGGCGCGAGGCGCAGGTGATTGGCGAGCGCGGAGCGGCTCGGCGCAATCAAGGTTGCGTTCGCGCTGCGCAACGCAGAGACGGTCTCGGCGTGCAGATGCTGCCAGTGCGCGGGATCGCGATTCGCAAATTCGCGGTCGTCGCCGGTCGCGGCGAGATCGGCGACGCGCTGGGCGTCATCGAAGGGCAGCGCTGCATCGCCGAAATCGCGATGCAGGACCGGCCACAAGGGATAGTGATCGTGAATGACGCAGAACGTCGGCAACTGCGTGCGCAACGTATCGAGGCTGTGGCCGATCAGCGACGACAGCACGATCGCATCGACACAGTAGTCGCGCACAATGCGCGCGAGCAGATCGCGATAGGCCGCATCGGAAATCGCTGTATCGGCAATCGCACGCGGCAGCGGCCACCGCCGCAGCGGCAAGCCACTCAGGCTGCCGTCGTGGAGCTCCAGCCATTCGCCATGCTGGCGTCGCTTGAAGCTGCCGCGCGCGATCAGCACGAGGTGGTGCGCGTCGGCATCCGCCGCGGCGAAATCGCGCACCCAGCGTTCGGCGCCGCCGCCCCAGCCATGCAGCACATGCAGCAGCACCGGCTTTGCGTCGAGGCCGGGGTGCGATGGAACGAAGGTAGCGGTCATCGAACGCGCGACAAGCGCACGCAACGGATCGAGCGGCGAGGGCGGTGCAGGATCGCGCGGGTCGCGATCGCCAGCGCGGCTCATCGCATCGTTCACCTGGCCATCGACGTAAACATGGTCGAGCAGCACGACGCGAAAACCGCTGGCGTCGATTGCGTCCTTGTCACCCACGCGCTCTACCCCCAGGCGGGCAAGGCGCTCGCCGTGCCAGGCGGAGAACGGCGGCATCGCGTCAACCGCAAACGTGGGATCGTCGAAGGCGCGGCGATCGGAATACGCGAAGCACAGAGCGTCGAGTCGCTGCGGATCGATGTCGTTGTCTTGGGAGGCGGTCAACAGAGGATGACGTGCACCGTCCAGCGCCACCGCGCCAAGCACGTCGGGCAATGCCACCGCATGCAGCAGTCGCTCGCAGGCGAAATCCGGCAAGAGGAGGTCGGCGCGCACGAGCACAAGGTCCTCGCCGGGAAAGCGCCTTGCCGCAGCGACCAAGGCGGCGTGCGGACAATCTGCTTCCATCACATCCGGCAGACGTTCGGCATCGGGCCATACCATACTGTCCGCGCAGGCACCCAGCAGTGCGAGTTGCGCGGAAGCCGGCAGCCGACATCTCAGCAAGTCGAGTGTCCCGGCGCTCGGCGTTTGCGCAGCGTAGACGCATATCCTCACCGTGCCCGCAGCGGCGCGCGCGGCAGATTTGTCGATCCCGTTGGCGTCGGACGGCTGCGCGGCGAACGGAAGGCTGTGCATCAAGGCTCCGGCAGAAAACGCAAACGAGCGTGATTATCGCCGATCCGCTTGCTCGCGCGCGCGGCGCGCGCCTCGCCAGCCGCGACACGACGCAGCTACACTGCGTACGGTCCCACGGCGCCCTGCTCGCCTGCCTCCCGGAAATCCCGCTTGTCCTTTCTTTCCAGTTCCCTGAGCGCCCTGCACGTCGCCTGGCGCATCGTGCGCATCCCGTTCCTGATCGCGGTCGGCCTTGCGGTCGGTTTCCTTGTTCCTTACTCCTTTTACCTGGATCAAGAGGTACGCAGTCGCTTCGACGACCTGTCCTGGCAGATTCCCAGCCGTGTGTACGCGCGGCCGCTGCAGCTCGCACCCGGCCTGCCAATGAATGCCGACGTGCTGCAGCTTGAGCTTGCCTCCGCGCGCTACCTCGATGATGCGCAGGCGAAGACGCCTGGGACCTGGCATCGCGAAGGCGCGCGCTTCACGATTGCGCGGCGCGCCTTCATTTATCTGGACGGGCGAGAGCGCGACAAGCGCGTCACCGTTACGCTCAGCGATGGTCGCGTCAGTCAGCTTGTGGATGCCGATTCGGGTGCGGCGCTGGCGAACGTGCGACTCGAACCCGCACGCATCGCCACCTTGTACGGCGAGCTGCAGGAAGATCGTCGCTACGTCACGCTCGGCGAAGTTCCGCCACTGTTGTTGAGCGGACTGCAGGCGGTCGAGGATCGCGATTTCAAGCATCACCATGGCATCAACACGCTTGCCATCGCGCGCGCGGCCTGGGCGAATCTGGTCGCCGGCCATGTCGTGCAGGGCGGCTCCACCTTGACCCAGCAGCTGGTCAAGAACCTGTTCCTCGACCGCGGCCAGACGTTGACGCGCAAGCTCAATGAGGCGCTGCTCTCGCTGATCATCGAGGCGCGCTACAACAAGACGCGCATTCTCGAGGCGTACATCAACGAAGTGTTTCTCGGCCAGCAGGGCGCGCAGGCGGTGCACGGCTTCGCCGCGGCGAGCGAGTTCTATTTCGGACACGACCTGCACGGACTAGATGCGGCCGATATCGCGCTGCTGGTCGGCATGGTGCAGGGACCGAGTCTGTACGACCCGCGGCGCAATCCCGATGGTGCGCTCGCGCGGCGCAACGTCGTGCTCGGTGTGTTCCGCGACACCGGCCTCATCGATGACACGACGAGCGCGGCCGCGATCAAGCAGCCGATCGGTACGGCGGCGAACGCGACCCTGCCGCGCGATCGTTACCCGGCCTTCCTCGAACTGGTGCGGCGCCAGCTCAAACAGAATTACCCGGACACCGAGCTCAACAGTGCCGGGCTCGCGATCCACACGACGCTGGCGCCGTCGGTGCAAGCACTCGGCGAGGATGCGATCACCAAGGCGCTGGCCGCACTCGGCAAACGCGGCGATGCGGT
>JBDSFA010000449.1:0-2164 GCA_039919785.1 Dokdonella sp.
GTCGAGACTGAGTTGCAAGGAGAAAGCGATGTAGAGGCGATGGAGCGAATCGTTAGATCGACCGCATCGGGCCACGATTCACAGTGACCCTGGCAAACACAGTGCCCGCACCATACACCCGATTGGCGCGGAAAGCCAATCCGAAGGTGAACGGATGGCGCGTCAAGCGGGTTTGGGAGGCGGCTCCGGCGGCCGTGTTCCCTTGCTGCGCAGCAGCTCACGCAACTCGCTGCGCTCCTCTTCAGCCAGTCCCGTCGCACCTTTTTCTTCGAGCTCCTTCACGCGTTGCTGCAGGTCTGAACGGCGCTGCGATTCGGTTTGTCGATCCAGCTGGCGCACCGCGCCGAGAAATTCCGCGCGGCTTTCTTCGTCGCCACCCGGAAATTCCATCACCGCCAGTTTCTGCAGTGACTTCACTTCTTCGCGCGTAGCGAAATGTTCGAGCAGGGCGCCGGTCGTGATGTCCGGGCGCACACGACAGAGGCCGATCAGCTCGATCAGCAGCGGTACGCCGGGCAGTCGCAACTCGGCGAATGTCCAAGGCGGATCGATCGCGACCGCGAGCGACGGTCGCTGCACCAGCAAGGTGATGGCGGCACGCACCAGCGAACGTTGCTGCGGCGGGACGTTGCGCGAACGTGCGGGTGTCGATTCCGGAGCGGCAACCTGCACGCGCACGCCGGTCGATTTGTCGAGCTCGGCCAGCATCAGGTCGCGGAAGGCGCCATCCGGAATTTGTGCGAGCAAGGGGCGCGCTCGCTCGGCGAAACGAGCGCGGCCGTCGAGGCTGCCGAGGTTCACGTCCTTGCCCATTTCGGCGAAGAAAAATTCGCTGAGCGGCGTCGCGTCCTTCAGGCGCTGCTCGAAGCCGGCAAGGCCTTCCCTGCGGATCAGCGAATCCGGATCCTCCCCATCGGGGAGGAACAGGAACAACGCCTGTCGCCCATCGCGCATGCGCGGCAGCACCGACTCGACCGCACGCCATGCGGCCTGGAGGCCGGCGCGGTCACCGTCGAAGCAGAAATAGACATCGGCGCATTGGCGGAACAGGATTTCGGCGTGATCGCGCGTGGTCGCCGTACCGAGTGTCGCGACCGCCTGCGGCACGCCGAACTGATGCAGGCTGATCACGTCCATGTAGCCTTCGACGACGATCAGTCGCGGAATCTTCGAGTGTGCCTCGCGCACCTGCCACAGACCGAATAGCTCGCGTCCTTTGTGGAATAGCGGAGTCTCGGGCGAATTGAGGTACTTGGGCCCGTCGGATTTGTCCTTGCGCGCGTCAGGAACCGGCGATCCCTCAGCGGACTTCTCATCGGGGGGGGGGCTCTTGTTCGCAAGTATCCGGCCGCCGAACGCGATCGTGCGGCCGCGGCGATCAAGGATCGGGAACATCACGCGATCGCGGAAGCGGTCGTACTTGCTGCCGCGTTCGCCGCTGGTCAGCATGCCGGACTTTTCGAGCAGGGCAATGCGCGCCGCACTGGTGCCGAGTGCGCTCTTCAGTGCGTCCCATGCATCCGGCGCGTAACCGAGGTTGAAGCGCGCAAGAATCGCGGCGTCGAGACCGCGTTTGGTGAAATAGGCGCGTGCGGTTTCGCTCGATTCGAGCTGTCGCTTGAAGAAACCCGCGGCGGCGTCGAGCACGTTGTAGAGATCGGTTGCGTCCTCGCGCGGTGCCTCGCGACCGCCTTCATAGGGCACCTTGAGGCCGGCGCGATTGGCCAGCTCCTCGACCGCGTCGGGAAATTCGAGGCGGTCGTACTTCATCAGGAAGCCGATGGCGCTGCCGTGTTCGCCGCAGCCGAAGCAGTGGTAGAACTGCTTGGCCGGGCTCACCGTGAACGATGCGCTGCGCTCATCGTGGAACGGGCAGCGCGCGGACCAGTCGCGGCCGGATTTCTTCAACGGCACGCGCTCCTGGATCACATCGACAATGTCGATGCGCGCAAGGAGGTCGTCGATGAATTTTTCTGGGATGCGGCCGGCCATGGTCGGCTAGGATGCCACGGCGAGTCGCCCGCGGCCGCGTTCAGTGAGTGTTCGCGGCATCGTCTGTTTCGGCATGCGCTGCCGCATCGTGATCAGCCTTCGCCCCCGCGCCAATACGCACGCCGCTGCCGACGTGGACGTTGTTGCCGATGTGGACACCGGCGGCTTCGGC
>JBDSFA010000122.1:0-11581 GCA_039919785.1 Dokdonella sp.
CGATGCTTCGTGGTCTGTGACGAGCAGCAACAGGTTGTGGGCTACTACGCGCTGGCGGCCGGCGCGATCTCACATGAAGATGCGCCTGGTCGCATTCGTCGCAACATGCCCGATCCTGTGCCGATTATCGTACTGGGACGTTTGGCCGTCCATGTGGACCGAGTTGGGCAAGGGATCGGGCAGGGCTTGCTCAAGGATGCCGTGATGCGAACATTGCAGACCTGCGAACAGGTAGGCGCCCGTGCGCTGCTATGCCACGCAATCGATGAATCGGCGAAGACGTTCTATCTGAAGCACGGTTCTATCGCGTCGCCCATCCATGCCATGACCGTGATGCTGCCACTCAGGTAGTAGGCAATCGCCCTTGCTCTTTGGCGATAGTTGGCAATCGATGGGTCAACGATTGAAATGTGTCACGACATCGAACACCGATACAGCGCTCGCTGGTTTACCCAGAGCCTGCGCGAACCGGATGCATCCTGATGGATGATCCGGAACTCAATGTCGCGCAATGCAAATAAATCAGAAAGTGCAGGTTCGCCATAACGCACACGTTTGACTTGTCCGAGCAGATTGCGAATACCGCCGAGATTGATCAGAAGGGTCGACGAGTCGCGTTCCGCCGGCCGATCGGTTGGCCACATGGCCCAATGGCTGCTATCGACCCAAAGCGGACACCTGGAAGTGGTTGTCGAGCCACTGCGGTCGCTAGTACGTCGCAAGATCCTAGTTCCTCGCAGGTACGGAGTTGCAAGTCTCAGAGCACGGGTTCACCCCCGAGCGCGCCGCCCGCCCGCGAGGAAGACTCGGCCCCACTTAGTCATTTTGCGTCGAGCAGCATCTTCGTTGCCGGACACTGGAGTACCGCGGACATGTCCATATCCGAGAGCCCGTGCCAATGGGCGGTCGCGAACATACGGGTGGCGGCATCGATCAGAAGCGCATCCGCCCCGGACGCCCGCGCCTGCTCGCGAACCAGGTACGCGATCTGCGTCACGTCGCGGATCGCAGCCTGGGGAGCGAAGTCGCCAGTTGCGAGCTTGTGGAGCTTCGCTCGCGATACCGCGCTCGCCATGGGACCCGCGTCCAGCACTTGGCGAAATGTTTTGAGGTCAACGCCTGCAGCCGCCGCAGCCTTCGTCGCTTCAGCGAGCGCGGCCACTAGCACGATGAGGTAATGATTCACCGCCAATTTCAGGCGCAGGGCGGACGGCACCGCGCCACAGCTCACGACCTGGCGGCAAAACGCATGCAGCAAGGGCTCCACCTCGGCAACCGCACGTGGTTCGCCAGCCAGCATGCCGATCAGTGCGCCTTCCTCGGCCGGGCCTCGGGAGCCCGAGACCGGGGCCTCCACGTAGTTGCCGCCATGACGCCGAACGTCCGCTTCCAGACTTTCGGAATACCCGGCGGATGTCGTCCCCAGCATGACCAGCGTTCGCCCACACACGCGCGCCGCGAAGGCGGGAAGGCCACGGTGCAGCGTTGCGTCCACCGCCTCCTGGTTGAGCAGCATCACCATCACGGTGGTGCACGCTTCGAACAAGGCATCCACGCTCGAGGTCTCGATCGCCCCTCGCGCTACTAGCGGCGCACAGCGCCCCGGCGTCCGGTTCCAGACACGGAGCGGCACACCGGCTGACAGCATGCGGGTCGCCATGGGAAGGCCCATCGTTCCGATGCCTAGAAATCCAATGCTCATGGGCAGTCTCGCAAGTGGCGGGCGCGATGGCGCAACGACGAAGTCACGGGCCTGCGGCCTCTGCCGACCAGTAGTGTGCATGGACCTCGCAGATCTTCCCGTCGGCATCTAGGCGCATGAACTCGGCACCGACAAATCCCGAAACGGCGCGGTAGATGAGCACCAAGATCTGCGCACCCGGGTACGCATGGATCGGTAGGAAGTGGAGCTCCGGAAAACGGTCGAGACCCTGCCGCCAGTACTCCCGAAGTGCCTGCTTGCCGACGACCATTCGATCTTAGCCACCTGTTACCGACCGCACCATCTCGCTGTTGAGCATCACGTCTTCACTGGTATGCGACAGGATTCGCTCCAGATTGCGCGAGTTCCACGCGGCGATCCTTTCGGCGGTGATCCACTCGGCACTGAACGCGTCCATCTCGACTCCCGCAACATTGGCGCCATTTCAGCGCGTTGCGTACCAAGTGACGAGCGCCCCGAAAGACACTCTTCAAGCGAAATCGGACAGCTCGATTTGCGCGTCTGGCCATTGCGGCCAATCAAGGTGTCTGTTTCATCCCGAAACGTGTCATCGCTGACGCTGGCGCCGTCCTGGCGCGCTTGGCCAAATGAATGCACCTGTGGCTAATGCTCCATCGCTCGAGGCTCGTCGCGTGGAATCTCGTTTATTGGCCGCCAGCGTCGCCTTCTTCGTGGTCTCGGCGATCACACCGGGCCCCAACAATCTCATGCTCGCATCGTCCGGCTTGACGTTCGGATTCCGCAGGACAGTACCGCTGACCTTTGGAATCCAATTGGGCTTCCAGTCCCTGTTGATCGCGGTGGCAGCCGGGCTCGGTGTCTTGTTCCAACGGTACCCGCAGGTGCAGTGGGCGCTAAAGGTCGTCGGCGCGGCCTACCTGCTGTACCTCGCGCACAAGCTGTGGCGATCAAGCTCCGGCGGCTCGGCTTCGATGGAGCGACCAATCTGCTTCTTCAAGGCCGCTGCGTTCCAGGTGGTCAACCCGAAGGCCTGGATGATGACCGTCAGCGCGGCAGGTGCCTACACGCCGCCAGGACAGGCCTATTGGCCGTCCGTCTGGAGGCTTGTCGCACAGTTCTTCATCGTTTGCCTTCCCTTGATGGCGCTCTGGGCCGTGTTTGGCAGCGCGTTTCGAGTCGCCTTTCTGGATCCGGTGATGGCCCGCCGAATCGGCCGAACGCTCGCCGTGGCGGCGGGTCTGTCCTTCCTACTCGTGCTGCTCAAAGCCCGCGAACGAGATCGGCCATGAATGTCCGCGCCACCTGGTACTTCGATTTCGTGTCCCCTTTCGCCTACCTGCAGTGGCATCGGCTGCAGGCGTTGCCGATCAGCGGCCTGAACTTTCGACCCGTCCTGTTTGCGGGAATCCTCAATCACCTTGGTCACAAGGGGCCTGCCGAAATTCCTGCAAAGCGCACCTTCACTTACCAGTTCGTGACGTGGCGGGCCGAGCGAGATCGGATCACTCTGACGTTCCCGCGTGCGCACCCATTCAATCCCTTGCCCGCATTGAGACTGTGCGTCGCGGCCGGCGCAACCGCCAAAGCAATCAACGCGGTGTTCCGGCATATCTGGGAAGAGGGCAATTCCATCGAGACGGCTGAAGAGATCGACGCTTTGGCTCGCCGTCTTGGCTTCGAGGAGGCCGGTCCCGCTCTGGCCGATGTCGGTGCGAAGCGCGCGCTGCGCGAGAACTTTGAACAGGCGCTCGAAGATGAAGTGTTCGGCGTGCCGACGATCGTGTGTGATGGACACCTGTTCTGGGGCGACGACGCGACCGACATGTTCCTGGATTATGTCCGCGATCCGGCCACGTTCAATTCCGCACAGATGCGCCGCGTTACCGAGCTTCCGATCGGCGCTGCACGCCCCCGGGCGGCATAGTCGGCGCGTCGCCTAGCGACCGCCAGCGACGTCCAAGATCGAGCCGGTCGAGTACGAAGCTTCGCGCGATAACAGCCAGAGGATCGCTTGCGCGACTTCCTCAGGCGTGCCGCCGCGACCCAACGGGATCAACGCCTTCAGCCGTTCGATCCGATCGGGCTCTCCGCCGCGTGCGTGGATACCCGTTTGGATGAAGCCCGGGCGGACCCCGTTGACCCGAATGCCTTGCGCGGCGACTTCCAGCGCGAGCCCTCGCGTGAAGGTGTCCACGGCCCCCTTGCTGGCCGCGTAGTCGAGGTACTCGCCCGGCGAGCCGGATCGTGCCGCTGCGGACGAGACGTTGACGATGGCGCCGCCTTTCCCGCCCAGGTCGGTGGACATGCGGCGCACCGCCTCGCGGGAGCAGGTCATGAGCCCGACCACGTTGGTCGCCATGATTCGCGATATGCGCGCGGCGTCGAAGTCCAACAGAGACCCTTGGCTTTCCAGGACACCCGCGTTGTTGACCAGCGCGGCTAGGGGACCCATCTGGTCGGCCGCTTCGAAAAGTGCGAAGACGTTGCGTTCGACGGACACGTCAGCGTGCACGGCGCACGCTTGACCACCCGCGGCGCAGATCGAGTCCACCAGCGCCTCTGCCTCGCACCTGCCGTTGAGGTAGTTCACGCAGACCGCGTAGCTCCGCTCGGCACCCAGCCGCGCCGTCGCCGCGCCGATGCCGCGCGACGCGCCGGTAATGACGAGTACCGGCTTCATGTTCAGCCCGCCTTATGCGGGGCCGCCGCCCTTATGGGTCGGCGCGTCGGCTCTGTGACGGACGCCGCCGCCCGAACCTGGCCAGGCGTCGTACCGACGGCTCTCTGCATCAGGCGGCGCAGGGCCGTCGCATCCCGATAGCCGACCGCAAGCGCAACTTGCTCGATCGTCATCCGGCTCGTCCGAAGCAGCGTCCGCGCGCGGTGCACACGAATGCTCTGAATCATCGTGTTGGTCCCCATGCCGGTGGCATGCCGCACGTGGCGGCTAAGCGTCCTCTCGGAGATGTGCAGCTCCTTAGCGAGCTCCGTGACAGACGGGATATCCGGAAGCGCTGCCTCCACACGTTTGGTCAACTTCGACACCAGCGCATCGCCGGTCGCCAGCGTCGACGGCACCACGAACTGCGCCGATTCCAAACGCTCATGGAGGAGCAGTACTCGCGACACCCCTTCCGCTAGCGCCGACCCGAAGCGCTGCCTCAGGAGGTAGAGCATCACATCCTGCTGGGCGAACGCAGCACCCGCTGTTATGACCGGTCCGTCGACGCACAGGATCCGATTTCCCTCGATCTGCGTGGAAGGCGCCGTGCGAGAGAGCTCTGGCGAAAGCCACCAGGTGGTCGTCGCGCGCCGTCCCTCAAGAAGTCCGGCCGCATGCAGCAGGAACGCCGCCGAACACGACGCTGCCACCGTCGCACCCGCCTTGCCGCGCCTTCGCAGATAGGAAATGACTGTCTCAGCGTCTTCGTGCGCAATTCGATCGCGGATGCCCTGCGCGTTCTCGACCCAGATGCCCGGGACAATCACGACAGCACCCTGCGACGTCTTGCGACTCGGCAGCCGCTGCGTGTCTATCGACATGCCACCCTGCAAGCGCACGGGACCGCCAGTAGGTGAGTGAAACGACCAAGTCGGCAGGGCATGCCCGCTGCGAGCAGCAAACAGACGCGACGCTTCGAGGATGTCACGAGTCATCGCAACGCCGCTCGGGTTGGTGCCATCCAGCACAACGATTTCGAAGTCCTTCATGTCTCCGTCCGCCTTCTGCGAGCCTGCGTAACACGCGTCCAAGGGCCCCACCTTAGCCCAACCCCGAGCAGAATTCGCCTGTCCGTTTTGGCTTCGAACGCGTCGTTTCTGACGCTCGCCAGGGCGGCGCCAACCGCGGTCAAATGGCCGTGCCGGCGTGGGTGGACACTTGATCGAACAGCCTTACGCTCCCGCCCCGAGGTGACTTCCCGATGAGAAACGGCGATGGCTTCCAACGATAGTGCGATCGACCTGGCCGACCCGCAGCCACGCGCGTCCGAAGTCGATTCGCTTGCCGACTTCCGTGCACGCGAAATCACCTTCGATGGGATTGCGAAACGGGTCTACGTAACCGGACACGGGCCGGCCGTCATCGTGATGCCCGAGATGCCGGGCATCTCGCCTGAGGTGGCCCGTTTCGCCCGATGGGTTCGAGACGCCGGCTTCAGCGTCTACGTGCCGTCGCTGTTCGGGCGCGACGGCGCGGTGCTCGGCACTGCCGAAGCGGTCGACGTGTTCCGAAAGGCCTGTGTAAGCGCAGAGTTCCGTGCGCTCTCGGGCCGGGGCGATCGTCCGATCACACGTTGGCTTCGTGCTCTCGCGCGGCAGGCGTTGACTGAGTGCGACGGGCCGGGTGTGGGCGCCATCGGGATGTGCTTCACCGGCAACTTCGCGCTCTCGATGGTGCTCGAGCCTGCCGTGACTGCGCCCGTTGTAGCGCAGCCTTCGCTTCCGCTGGATCGACCCGACGGGATCGACATGGAGCCCGAGGAGCTCGCCCAAGTGCGAGCGCGGCTGGAGCAAGACGACCTCAAGGTGCTGGCCTATCGCTTTGAGGGCGACGTGCACTGCCCAGCGGCCCGGTTCGCGGCATATCGCGACGCCCTGGGTGACCGATTCGACGCGCGCGTGCTGCCCGACAGCGCCGCCAATCCAGATCCGCCCCCATTTTTTCGCGACGTCGTCCGAGTTCCACACAGCGTCCTGACCGCGCACCTCATTGACGCCGCCGGGGAGCCCACGCTCCAGGCGCGCGACGAAGTGATCCGTTTCCTCCAGAGTCGCTTGCACGGCGAGGCCCCGTTCTCGCCCGAGTCGATCATATGAACGAGCCGCATACGCCCGTTGCTGTGGACGCTGCATCTGCGCCGCCACGCGTCGTTCCGTCGATCTATCCGGAACTGTTCGCCAGCCGCATGGAGGGGCGAACAAAGCGGCCCTTGGGCTCGCTGTTCGGCCTGACCAACTTCGGCGTGAACCTGACGAGGCTCGCACCCGGCGCCACGTCCGCGCTCCGCCACGCGCACGCTTTTCAGGATGAGTTCGTCTACGTCCTCGAGGGCATCCCGACGCTCGTCACCGATCGCGGGCGCATCGTGCTGTCGCCAGGCATGTGCGCGGGATTCAAGGCCGGTTCCGGGGATGCCCACCACCTCGTCAACGAGAGCGGGAAGGACGCCGTCTACCTAGAGGTCGGTGACCGGACACAAGGGGATTCGGCCAGCTATCCGGACGACGACCTCATCGCAATCGGAACGGCCGGGGGCTGGCGGTTCACGCAAAAGGACGGAACGCCCTACTGATGGCGCCTCCTGTGACGGCTGCAGACTTCCACGCCTTCGGCCACGACTACTTGCCGGGGAAAGCGGGGATCGTGATCCGCTCCGTGGATTCCCGGGCCGCACGCGTCGAAGCGGCGATGCCGGTCCATCGCGGTTTGATGGCCTCCAACAACTGCCTGCATGGCGGGGCTGTCATGGTGCTCGCTGACACGGCTGCCGGCTACGGCGCACTGGCGACCCTTCCGGAGGGCGCCGCGGGATTTCTTACGCTTGAGATGAAGTCCAACCACGTCGGGGCGACCCGGGATGGAACCGTGCGTTGCGTAGCCGTCGGCCGTCACCTGGGACGCACCACCCAGGTATGGGAAGCCGAACTCACCCATGAAGAAAGCGGACGCACGATTGCGCTCTTCCGCTGCACCCAACTCGTCTTGTACGACGGCTGACGCCGCCGCCGACTCTGCCGTCTATCCATTTTCGAAAGGAACGATCGCGTGAACCCAAGGCTCAACGTGCTCTCAACCCTGCTTGTTGCAGCGCCTGCCTGGGCTGCCGTTCCCAGCATAATTCCGATCGAGAAGGTGCAGGACTCGTACCTCCTGCCGCACGACCGCATCGAGGTCGAGCCCAGTCGCAGGATGAACATCTACTGCGAAGGCAGCGGTAGTCCCACCGTCATCTTCGACTCCGGACTCAGCGACTGGTCGAACACGTGGGCACTCATCCAACCCGCCGTGGCGACGCGCACGCGGGCCTGCAGCTACGACCGCCCGGGAATGGGCTACAGCGATCCTTCGCCGCATCATCCGACCGCGGAGAACGCGGTAAAGGACCTACACACGCTGCTCGACCGCGCCGGCATCAAGGGGCCATTGGTCGTCGTCGGTCATTCCCTGGGCGGCTTCTACATGAAGCTCTACGCCGCGACCTACCCTGATCAGGTCGCGGGCATCGTGCTGGTCGATCCGTCGGAAGAGCGACTCTGGGACCGCGTGGGCACGCTGCTGACGCCACGCTTCGGCGCCAAGCTCATAGCGGAAGCCCGCGCCGACGACGCCGACAGCATCAAGGGCGGGATCGAGCACTTTAAGGACTGCGCGAAGAAGGCTAGGAACGCTCCACTCGACGAGGCGACCTACAAGCAGTGCTCGGATCCGGTGCGCGTGCAGCTCGGCGCGGTTATCAACGACGAACGTCGCAAGCTGCAACCGCTAGCCTCCTATCAGGCTGCGCAGGCGGACGAATTCGCCTACAGCATGTTCGCGCCCGACAAGGCTGCCGACGCGCGCTACGCGAAGCTCTTCAGAGGAAAGCCATTCGGGAACAAGCCGCTCGTCGTCCTCACGCACAGCGTGTGGGACATGACTCCACCGTTCGGCGAGACGGGCTGGCTGTCCTGGGTCACCGCGCACCAGCTCACTGCGGCGATGTCCTCGCGAGGCACGGAGCAGGTCGTGCCCATGACCCGACACAACATCCAGATGGACCAGCCACAGGGGGTCATCGACGCCGTGGACGGCGTGCTCGAAGCGCTCCGCTCAAAGCAGAGGCTGTCGCGATGATTGCCAGCGGCCAGACTTTGCTGCTCTTCGTCGCGGCCTGCTGCGGCCTGCTTCTATCGCCCGGGCCGAATATGGCCCTGGTCGTCTCCCATGGGCTCGCCTACGGGCCCCGGGGAGGCGTCGCCGTCGCTGCCGGCATCGTGATTGCCGACCTCGTGCTGACGGTGCTTGTCGTCGTCGGCGTCGCGGCGATGCTGGCGGCGTTGCCCGAATCACTGGACGCACTGCGCTTTGCCGGCGCGGCCTATCTGATGTGGCTTGCGCGAAAGTCGCTACGTCGGCGAGACCGGTACGAGCTGCCGGCCGCGCCCCCGCGCAGTACGCGGGCAATCGTCCAGCTGTCGGTATTCATCAGCCTGCTGAATCCGAAGGCACTGCTTTTTTTCATGGTGTTCTTGCCGCAGTTCGTCGAACCGAAGCGCGGGCAGGTCACGCTACAGCTGACAGTGCTCGGCGGACTGCTGTCGGCGATCGCGTTCGTGTTCCATGCGGTGCTGGGCGTCGTCAGCGCCCGGGCGCGGGGATGGGCGGTTGGGAGAGGAGGGCGTGTGAAGTGGATCGACCATCTGCAGGTATTCGTCTTTCTCGGATTGGCTCTCAGGCTGCTCCTGTTGGAAAGCACACCGAAGTGACCACTTACGTAACGAACACGCGAGAGAATTGATGGCCTCCAAGAAGTCTGTTCCGCCCAAGTACGAAGGAGGTTGCCTTTGCGGCCAAGTGTCGTACGCGTCGACCGGCGATCCAGTGTTCCAGGTGAATTGCCATTGCCGCGACTGTCAGAAGACCACTGGCTGTGCGTATGCGCCCGTCATGTTCTTCGTGCGAGACGCCCTGAAGATATCGGGGGAGCTGACGTACCACGCCACAACGGGCGGGAGCGGCCGCACGATCTCCCGCGGTTTTTGCAGCAACTGCGGTGCGCAGGTGGTCGGTGATGCGGACATGGTCGGCACCCTGCTCTCGGTCCGCGCGGGGACGCTCGATGATCCCGATCTGTATCAGCCGAAGGCGAACGTGTTCGTCTCTCAAGCGGCCGCCTGGGATGCGATGGACCCGCAGCTTCCGAAATTCGATCGCTGGCCGTCGCCACGTTCGTGATCGCGACCTATGCGCTGAGACGCGTGCAGGTGGTACTGCTCGGACTGTGCTTTAACTGGCCAGGCGAGAGCCGCCGACCTCATGCCGCCTCATGAGCGCCTTCGACTCAATTCGACGGTGATGCACGAGACGCGGCCGATCAACGTGTACCTTCCGCCGCGCTACGATGCCGCTACCGGTGCCCGCTACCCTGCGCTGTACCTGCCGGACGGTGGAGACCTCGAAGACTTTCCACACGTTGCAAACGCGGCTGACCGGCTGATATGGCAGGGCGTGCTGCGCCCGTTCGTGATTGTCAGTGTTGAGAACACCGATCGCCGCCGGGACGTGACGGCCCCACGCAGGATGCCGGAGACCTGAAGGTCACATCACGCCCCGGCGGAGCGCCGACCTTCCGCCGCTTCTTCGCGACCGAACTGGTTCCGGTCGTGCGAGCGCGCTTCCAAACCACGGGAGAGTCGGCCGTTATGGGCGAGTCGCTCGCCGGTCTATTCGTCGCCGATACGCTCTTGCGGCAGCCGGGCCTATTCAATACTTAGATTGCCGTTGATCCAAGCTTCTGGTGGAACCGGAAGGCAGCAATCCTCGAGGCGCCAACGTCATTCGCGGGGTGGGGCGGTCGACGCGCACGACTAGTCCTGACTGCCGGCGGCGCGCAAAGCAACCAGCCGGAGGTCGAAGCGTTCGTCGCCTTGTTGGCCCACGGGTCACCTCCCGGCCTCAACTGGTCGTAAGTGCCCCGGCCGGAACTCCGCCACGACAACATCTACCGGGGAGGGAAAAGGAGCTTTTGAAAGCCGCCTTCGCCGCAGGCAGCCGTGCACAAGACTGAGAGCGCGTCTCCATCAGGGGTCGTCGCGGACTGAACTCGCGGTGTCGCCGCCACTGAAGCGACCTCCGCCCGATGCCTCACCAAGCAAACAAGCGAACCTCTCTCGCTCCCGCGCCTCCGTATGCGTGCCGCCGGTCGAAGATGTCTGGTTTTGGTCGGAAGCAGTCAGCCAAGCGGACTAGCTGGATCGATCCATGTCAGCAATCAAGGTCAACATCAGCGACATTCGCGCCTGCAGTAATACGTCGATGCGCGCCGGCCGTGAGGGCGATTTGCCCCCGGTCGTAGTCCCGCAGCCAGCGTTGTACGCAAGGCACTCACCGGGAACGTATTGCGCATCGGATGACACCGGATGGTGTCAGCGCACGCATGCAGTCGAGCGAAACCTCTGCGTCCGCAACAAGCGCACGACCGTGTGTGAAGTGCGCAACCGCACCGCAGGAATCAAAACAGCATTGCTCGCGGAACAAGACACACGAAACGCAGAATCACGAAGGCGCTGCGTCAATGCTTCACGGCATCTCAGCGACAGCACATGGCAGGCGTCCCGCTTGCCGTCGGACGCTTGCACCAATGTCCGCGCGGACGCCCGCGGCCAACGCGGACAAGCGTTGGTGGGCCTTGCAATCCGCGCCCTGCTGCGTCGGCGACGTTGGCACGATGTCTGCACTTGATAGAGACGCCTTGCCGTCGGCGATGGCTAACAGGAATGAAAACCATGGTGAATGCAAGCAACAGGCGCGACTTCCTCAAGACATCGGCGGCGCTCGTCGGCGGCTTCGTGCTTGCGCGCGCAGTTCACGCGGCGACGAAGGCTGCGCCCGCTTCTGCGCGCTTCCGCGACGCGATCATCATCGACGGCAATCTGGTGCCGCCGTTCGACGATGCCGGTGCGCTGGACCGTGCCACCGCGCTGGCGGTGAAGTCGTCCGGTCTTACCGCGTTGAAAGCGACGCTCGGTGGCAGCAGTGGCGACTTCGCGCAGACGACCGCGGCGATCGACGGCTTTGACGAGGGCATTCGCCTCAATCCCGACGTCTACATCAAGATCGAACAGGTGGCCGATATCCAGCGCGCAAAGCGCACAGGCAAGGTCGGCATCATTTATTCGTTCGAAGGCGCCGACATG
>JBDSFA010000471.1:0-3624 GCA_039919785.1 Dokdonella sp.
TCAGCGGCACCAGCGGCGTACGAAACGCGCGCGGAAGATCGGGCTTGCGGATGCGCAGCAGGATCACCGAGCTGCAGATCACGATGAACGCGGAGAGCACGCCGATGTTGACGAGCTTGGCGACCTCACCGAGCGGGAAAAAACCCGCCACCAGCGCGGTGAATACACCGAGTGCAATGGTCGGGCGATGCGGTGTGCCGTAGCGTGGATGCACCTTCGCGAACCAGCCCGGCAGCAGGCCGTCGCGTGACAGCGCGAACCAGATCCGCGCGGCGCCGAGCATGAACGCGAAGAGCACGCTGAGCAGGCCGAACACCGCCGAGACGGAAATGATTCCTGCAATCCAGGTCAGACCCAGACCCTTGAACGCATCCGCCACAGGCGCCTCGGTATTGAGCGTCGAGTAGTGCGCGATACCGGTCAGCACCATCGACACAGCCAGATACATCGCCATCGAGATGCCGAGCGAGAGCAGCACCGCGCGCGGCAGATCGCGTTGCGGGTTGGTCGACTCCTCCGCTGCGGTCGTCAGCGTGTCGTAGCCGAACACGGCGAAGAACACCACCGCGGCCGCGGTCGCAATACCGTTGAATCCGAAGTGGCCAACGCCATCCGCGCCGATGACGCGTTCCGGGATGAACGGATGCCAGTTCGCCGGATTGATGTAGAACACACCGACGCCAATGACCAGCAAGACTGCTGCGACCTTGATCGCGACGACGAACGTATTGAAGCGTGCGCCCCACTCGGTGCGAAACATCAGCAGAGCCGCCACCGCCAGCGTCACCAGCGCGGCGATAAGGTTGAACACGCGTCCGTCACCCGTGCCGATCGCACCTTGCGCCCAGATCGGCAGAGCCAGTCCCATGCTCGCGAGCGCCGACTGCACATAGCCGGACCATCCGATCGCGACAACGGCGACGATCAGTGCGTACTCCAGCAGCAGGTCCCAGCCGATCAGCCAGGCGATGAATTCGCCGAGCACGGCATAGCCGTAGGTATAGGCGCTGCCGGTGACCGGGATCAATCCGGCGAATTCGGCGTAGCACAGCGCCGCCGCGGTGCTGGCGATGCCGGCAATGATGAAGGCAAGCGCGACGGCGGGCCCCGCATTCAGCGCGGCCTGCTGGCCCGCAAGCACGAAGACGCCGACGCCGATGATGCCGCCGATGCCGATCGACGTGAGCTGCCAAACACCCAGCACGCGGCGGAAATCGCGTCGCGTGCCGACCTCGGCCTGTAGTTGTTCAATCGACTTGTGACGCGTCAGTTGCTCGAGCAGGCTCATCGTGTGCTCCGAAGGTGGCGCGCGATCATAGCCGAGGCCGGGTGCGAGCGATGCTGCAGCGCGAGCGAGGCAAACGTGTCGGTCCGACCGCTGCCAAAGAGGGAGTGAGCGGCGACGGCATGTGTCGCGAAAAGTGATGTGGCGCGCCGTAGCGGTCGCGCCTGTCATGGCATCGGCGTTGCCGCGAGGGTTCCTTCACCGCGAAGTCAGAGGGAACGGCGCGAGGCCAGTCGCTCCTATTCCGGCTGCGATCGCGAGGATTCACCCCCGCCGTCCGCACCGGTCGCGCGCGCCAGCTATCCTGCGCCACGCGGCTGGTCACGCGTGCCACCCCTGGAGAGGTTGCTACGAGATGAAGATAATGGTGAGGATTCTCGCGCTACTGTCAGTCGCTTTCCTGGTTGAGTCGATTCTGGTTGAGCCGGCACGCGCAGGAAACGCGCGCCCTGCACCGGTGGTTGATCGTGCCGAAGTCGCGTCGAAACGGGTTCGGCCACAACTCGAACGAGATCTTGCCGCCGCGGGCCTGCACTTTGGCGACCCGATCTTTTTGCGCATCTTCAAGCACGAGCACGAACTCGAGCTGTGGGTGCGCAAGCGCGATGCATTCGTCCTGTTTCGCAGCTATCCGATTTGTACCTGGTCCGGTGCGCTCGGACCCAAGCTGCGTGTGGGCGACGGGCAATCGCCCGAGGGGTTCTACTCAGTCGGACGCGGTCAGCTCAATCCGACCAGCCAGTTCCACCTCGCGTTCAACCTCGGCTATCCGAATGTCTACGACCGCGCGCACGATCGCAGCGGCAATTTCCTCATGGTGCATGGCAACTGCGTGTCGATTGGCTGCTATGCAATGGGCGATGCGCAGATCGATGAGATCTACACCTTGCTCGACGCGGCCCTGCGCGGCGGACAGTCGCGCGTCGACGTGCACGTGTTTCCGTTTCGCTTCGACCACCCGCCGCAAGCCGACTGGCGCAAGCAAACGTGGGGTGATTTCTGGAGCAGCCTGGAGCAAGGCTATCGCGCATTCGAGCATGCGCATCGGCCGCCCGTGGTAGACGTTGTTGGCGAGCGCTACCGGGTTATCGAGGCCGCCGCGTCGAGATAGCAGCAGGACTTGTTCGGTCCGGATAGCGCAGTGACGACTCAATCACGTCCGTGTGATGGGGTTTGGGCCGATGCATCGCCACCGTCGGCAACGCGAGTCTGACGCGCGTCTCGGTCTCGTCCTGCGTCGTGATCGGCTACAGCAGTCATGCGTTCGGCGGTGGCGTATTTGTCGCGGGCAATCTCACGATGGCGTCGAGCACGCTGAGCGGGAACACCACCGGCAATCGCCGCTCGGTCGTGCTGTGCCGGGCGCAGGAACAACCAGCGACAACCGATGCAGTCGCCTTGACCGGCGGCGGCGTCTACGTTGTCGGCAATGCGACCGTCACTGGCAGAACGATGTAGGGCAACGTGTCGATCTGCGCGCAACGCGCGGCGGCGGGTGGTGGCGGGCGGCCCGTCAACGACCGGCGCGTTGACCCTGCTGCAAAGCACGATCTCGACGAATAGTGCCGCCTCGGCGGGCGGCGTCTTCTGCGGCAACCCCATTTTCAATCTCAACAACAGCACCGTCGCGTTCAACCTCGCAGACGGCATGGGCGGCGGCGGCATCGTGTTGTCACGCGCTGGTACGTTGCAGCTGAAGGCGCAAAGCTCGATTGTCGGCAAGCACGCCGTCGACATCGGCGCGACGCTTTCCGCTGATATCGCAAGGAGCCAAGCGACAGTCACGATGACGGGCGCGAACGACCTCGCCGTTGCTGTCGACCCAGCCATCGCCCCACCCGCTGGCACGATCCGATCCGATCCGCAGCTCGCATCGCTCGCCGCCAACGGTGGACCGACGCGCACGCACGCGTTGCAGAGCACGAGCCCGGCGATCAATGGCGGCAACAACAGCGGCAACCTCACGTTCGGTCAAACGCGGTACGGGGTTCTGCCGCGGCTCCGGCGCGCACACCGACATCGGCGCGTACGAACGTCAGACAGGCTGCGATTCGATTTTTCGCAGTGGGTTCCACGCCTGAGTCAGAGGCGGCCCGTATGTCGCCGAACAACACTGCGATTCGATGCTTCACTCGCGCGACCTGCGCATCACTGGCAAACTTCTTTCATCACCACGGCGGTGGGTGTGCGCATGAACGCAACCAGCAAGCTGACCCGCACGGAGCCAGATATAGGTTCCCGCCTCCGTACGGCGCAAGCTGGGCATCGATCCGGGCGCGACACTGGCTTGAGAGGCCGATGGGGATCGCGTAGTCGTTCGGCGAATCGGCGCGCATACG
>JBDSFA010000410.1:0-10166 GCA_039919785.1 Dokdonella sp.
CTGTTCGACGGGCTTTGTCCCAATCTCGAAGCCTTCGTCGAGGGGCTCTATGCCATCGTCGGTGTCCGCGCCGTTGTCGTTGGCGGGGGTGCCGGCCATCTCGATCTCGTGCAGCGTCCGTGCCTTCTGAGCAACGCTGGCGTGCTGGAGGATTCAGCCTTGCTCGTGGCCTTGCCCGGCGCTATCGACCATGGCGTGGCCCACGGCTGGCAGCGCTTGTCCGGCCCCTTCCTGATCACCCGCTCACAGGGCAATGTTCTCGAGGAACTCAATTTTCAATCGGCCTTCACTGTCTACCGCGACGAAGTTGAAGCCCACTGCGGACAGAGATTTTCCGAGACCGATTTTTTTTCCATATCCAAGACGTTTCCACTCGGAATCGAGGGCGTCGACGGCGAATTCGTTGTTCGCGATCCGATCAAGCAATCCGGCGATGCCCTGGTTTGTGTCGGAGAGCTTCCGCAAAACGCCACCGTCTACCTGCTCAAGGGAGAAGCCGGCGCGCTGATAGCATCGGCTGGCGAATCGGCGCGGGCGGCGTGCGCGGAATGTCGGGGTCGCGGCCATGCAGTCGATGCAACCGTGGCCATGGTGTTTGACTGCATCAGCCGCGTGCTGTTTCTCGGTTCGGCATTCAGTGACGAGCTGGCCGCCATCGAATCCGCGCTGGTCGATTGTGAGGATATTTTCGGTGCATTGACCCTTGGCGAAATCGCAAGCTCCAGGGCCGGTGTCATCGAGCTGATGAACAAGTCGACCGTGGTGGCGCTGATCGAGACGCCGCCGCGGCCATGAACAACACCCTCAAGTACCTTTCGATCCAGCACGAGCTGGGTATGGCGATCGGCACAAGCCTGCGTTTGCAGCCTATGCTGGCCACGTTCTCGCGCATCGTGCTGCGCAGGCTCGGGTTGTCGTCCGTCCATTTTCATTTGCTGCAGACGATCGAAGGCGAGCCGGTGCTGCAGACGAGTCCGCTTGCCGATCGGCTCGAACACTTCCTCAGTGTTCCGCGCAATGCCGCGCCGATCAACGTGCCCCAAGCTTGTCTGGTGGATGATGGTTCTGTCGTTTGCGTGCATCACCGCTGTTCTGATCGTGCGAATGCGCCTCACTGTTACTCGTTTCGTCTTGGCGAGTTCGGCGTGATGACGCTGGAGCGATTTGGAAATGCGCTGGATCCTCCGATCGTCGAGTTGCTCAAACCGCTGATCACGCGCCTTGCGCTCGGTTGTCAGGCGTCGATCGAGCACGAAAATCTGTTGCAGGCGGTCGCTGCTCGGCGCAAGGCCGAGGAAACCATCCTGTTCCAGTTGCTTCACGACGATCTGACCCAGTTGCCGAATCGGCGCCAGATGATGCAGCGCCTCGATACCGAATTGCTGAGCGCGCGCGACCAGCAACGTATCGGTGCGTTGCTGTTCCTCGATCTCGATCGGTTCAAGATGGTCAACGACACCTTGGGCCATGCCATCGGCGATCTGTTGCTGGTCGCAGTTGCCGACAAGCTGCAACAGATAGTGGCCGCCGATGGCATGGTGGCGCGCCTGAGTGGTGACGAATTCGTCATGCTGATTGGCGGCTTGTTCGGCGACGAAAGTCAGCTCCGCTTGCGTGTGGATGCGCTGCTCGCAGCGATCCGCACGGGCTTCTCCGATGCCCTGCAAGCAGGTGAGCATCGTCTGCATGTGACGCCCTCGATCGGTATCGCGATTTTCCCTGATGGTGATTGCAGTGCCGAACAGATATTGCGGCGCGCGGATACGGCGATGTATCAAGCCAAGCTTGCTGGCCCGAATGGCTCGATGTACTACAACAGTCGTCTCTCTGCCGGGATCGAGCTGCGCCGACAATTGGAAAAGGAACTGCAGCTTGCGCTCAAGGCACCGGAGCAATTCGAGCTCTATTACCAGAGCCAGCACAATCAGGCCGGCGAGTGTATCGGTGCGGAAGCGCTGATCCGCTGGCACAGTCCGTATCGGGACGAACCCTCGCCGTCCACGTTCATTCCGGTCGCCGAGGAAACCGGCCTGATGCTCGAGTTGGGGCGTTGGGTGATACGCAGGGCCTGCGCGGACATCCGCCGCTTGCACACGCACGTTCTGCCGGCGGCATTCCGGCGCGTATCGATCAACGTCAGTGCGATCCAATTCAATCATTCGGACTTCGTCGATTCCGTGTTTGCCGATATTGACGCGGCCGGTATCGATTCTCACTGGATCGCACTTGAACTGACCGAGTCGACACTGATCCACAACCATCAGGCGGCTAGCGCGAAGATGGCCCTGCTGCGCGCGCGCGGCGTGGAGATTGCCGTCGATGATTTTGGCACCGGCTATTCTTCATTGGCCTATCTGAGTCGCCTGCCGGTCGAATGGATAAAGATCGACCAGACCTTTGTCCGTGACCTCGATTCGAACGGCGGCAATCGGGCGATTGTCGAAACGATCATCGCGCTCGGCCGCGCACTCGACATCGACCTGGTTGCGGAAGGGGTGGAGACCCAAGCCGAATGTGCCAGTCTTGAAGTGCTCGGCTGTCGCAACTATCAGGGATACCTGTTCAGTCGGCCACAGCCGTTGGATGGTCTGATTGCGCAATTGCGTGGTTCCCTGCCAGCGGCGTGAGTGGAACCACGAAGCTGGGGTCTGCTCTCGCTTTGTCGCATCACGAGCCAACAGGCATGGTCCGATTGTTTGCGCAGTCACTCAAAATCCGCGGCGCGGTCTTTGCGTGTCGTGTGCGATTCGGCGGTGTGAACGCGCAGACCTTACGGTGGTCCTGATCGTCGACACGCCCCGATGGCAACGCCTCTTGTCGTGCCCGGGCCCGTTCTGCGCAGCTCAGTTCGCCAGACCCATCGTTTCTTCTATGGAAGATTGCGCGCAGACATGCCATCGGCGCGGCTGTGCGCCAACTATTGGTCGGCAACGCGCCCGAATAGGGCCTCGCCATTCTCAAGCAGATACAGCCCCGCGAACATCTTCGGGTCGATCGAATAGCCGCCGCGGATTTTGGCGACCAGCCACGCGGCCGCATCGCGGCGGGGCACTTCGTGGACGAGGATATTTTCGGTGTCGTCACCGCCACCAGCGTTTACGCGCGTGAGGTCATAGGCGCGCACGAAGGCGAGAATTTCGTTGCTCATGCCGGCCGATGTCGGGCCTGCCATGAGGAATTCGATGCGTCCAGCGCTGTAGCCTGTTTCCTCAATCAGCTCGCGTCGCGCGGCGTCGACGGCGCTTTCGTCCGCGCTGGTGGCGACATCGCCGACCAGCCCGGCCGGCATCTCGATCGTCATGCACTCGATGGCCGGGCGGAATTGCTCGACGAACAGGAGGCAGTCGTCGGGCGTCACCGCGATGATCATCACGCCGCCGCCGGGGTTCGTGCGTTCGGCATATTCCCAGCGGCCACGGCGTTTGAGGCGCAGCCACTTGCCGTTGCAAAGTGTTTCTGTTTCGGTCATGGTAGTCGGCTGTCCTGAACTTTTTCGCGCGTTGCGGGTCTGCCAACGACCACCAAGCTTGCGAGGTATGCCCAATGAAGATCAAGCGAATTCTGTGCGCCGCCGTTCTGTGCGCCGCCACTTCGATCGCTGCCGCGCAGTCGGCGCCGGCTTCAAAGCCGCCGCAGCTGGATCCCACGACGCTCAGTGAAGCGGAGATCGCAAAGACGCAATTGCCGCAGGCCTTGTACAAGTTGGCTGCGTTCTACAAGCAGCAGGGCGACTACGAGCGGCTGATATGGACCCTGCAGCGCCTGGTCGCGCTGCAGCCCAATACCGGTGACCTCAAGCTGGCGCTGGCGACCACGTACGCGCTGAAAGGCGAGAAGACCAAGGCCTATGACCTGCTGCTGGCGATGCAGAAGGAGGGCTACGGCTACGACCTGGAGAAGAATCCCAACTTCGCCAAGATCTCCGAAACGCGCGTCTGGTCCTATATCGCCGACAGCCTGAAGACCAATCTGAAGCCGTTCGGCGAGGGCAAGATCGCGTTCTCGCTGCCCAAGGGCGACACGCTCATCGAGTCGCTCGTGTTCGACCCCAAGCGCCAGCAGTTCCTCGCCGGCAGCGTGCGTGAAGGCAAGATCTACCTCGTCGACAAGAGCGGCAAGCTGGAAGACTTCATTACGCCGAGTGCCGACAACGGCTTGTGGAGCGTGTATGCGATGGCCGCCGATCCGGCCAGCGACGCGCTCTATGTGGCGAGTACATCGTCGGTCTACTTCAAGGGTTTCACGAAAGCGGACTACGGCAAGGCGGGCGTGTTCAAGTTCAGTCTTTCCAGCGGCAAGCTGATCGAGAAGTACCTGCTTGCGCCCGACACCGATGCGCGCACGCTGTCGAGCATCGCGGTCGGCAAGAATGGTCTGGTGTTCGCGGCTGATGGCGTGCGCAATGTGATTTACCGCCTCGATGGCAAGGCACTCAAGCCGATGGTGGAGAATCCGAAGCTGACCAGTCTGCGCGGTCTCGCGGTGAGCGGCGATGGCAAAATGCTTTATTTCGCCGACTATGTGCTCGGTATCTTCGGCGTTGATCTGACCGCTGGAAAAGGCTTCGATCTCGTCTATGACCCGGCCAGGCTCGCACTCGGCGGCATCGACGGCCTCTACTGGTACGACAACACGCTGATCCTGATCGAGAACGGCATGACGCCCCATCGCGTGATGCGGCTCAAACTCGGAAACGACGGACGCCAGGTCATCAGCTCGATGCCGCTGGATGCGGCCAATCCCGCGTTCAGCCTGCCGACCTACGGCACGATCAATGGCGACGGCCTGTATTTCGTTGCCAACAGTCAGAAGAACGAATACGGCACCTACGGCACGCCGAAGGACGAAAACAAACTCGAGCCCGTGCATGTGTTCCGCAGCGATCTGCGCTTTTCATGGCAGGACGCCGCCGTCGGTTCCGAAGCCTCCGTGCCGGCCATGTTGCGCAGGCCGCAGGGCGCGGCGAACGGTGCGGCGGCGAGTGAACACGCCGCGACCGGCGTATTCGGCAACGTCGAAGCGGGCACTCAATCGGTGCCGGCACACTGACGAACGCTACGTCGGCGCAGTCGGCGAAGCGCTACGCGGAACAGCGCGAAGTCATAACCAGCCAGCGCGCCTGAGCACCCAATACAACACGGTGCAGATGCCGGCGGTGACGCTGATCATGGCCGGGTAGGCCCACGGTTTGTCGAGCTCGGGCATGTGGTGGAAATTCATTCCATACCAGCTCGCGAGCAAGGTCGGCGCCGCCAACAGGGCGGCCCAGCCGGCCAGTCGCTTGACGATTTCGCCCTGCGCAACGGTGACCAGGGCCAGGTTCACGCTGAGCGCGGCGGTGAGCATCTCGCGCATCGAGTCGGTTGATTCGTTGATGCGCGCAGCGTGATCGTAGACGTCGCGGAAATACGGACGCACTTCGTCGCGGATCAGCGTCGGATACTGCCGCACCAACTGGTTGAGGATGTCCTGGATCGGCGCGATCGCCAGGCGCAGGTTGACCAGTTCCTTCTTCAATTCGTACAAGCGGCGGATCGTTTCGCGCTTGAACGTGTCCTGGAAGACTTCTTCCTCCAGTTCCTGCAGGTCTTCGCGGAACTCGCGCACGATCGGAAAGAAGTTGTCGACGATGAAGTCGAGCACCGCGTACAGCGAATAGCTCGGACCTAGTGCGAGCATGTCCGGTGCCTGTTCGCAGCGGCGGCGCGCGGACGCGTAGCTCAGCGAAGCGCCGTGCCGCACGGTGACGATGTAGCGGTGGCCGACGAAGACATGCGTCTCGCCGAACGCGATCTTGCCGCTGACGACCTGCGCGGTATGCGCGACGATGAACAGCGATTCGCCGTAGACCTCGATCTTCGCGCGCTGGTGCGCGTTGTGCGCATCCTCGACCGCCAGTTCGTGCAGGCCGAATTCCTCGCGCAGTTTTTCCAGCAGCTCCTCGGTGGGTTCGTGCAGGCCGACCCAGACCCATTCGTCCGGGGTCTCCAGCACATCGCTGATTTCCTCGACCGTGATGTCACGCAGGCGGCGTCCGTCGGCGGAATAGGCCACGCAATTGACGACCATCGGGTCGGTGCAGGTGGGGTCGGTCGGCAGGCTGGTCGGGGCGAGATTCATCGGCGCATCATGCCGCGGCGGACATGACGACGGCAATCGTGCAAGGCCACTATCCGCGGCAGCCGAGATACGCGTCCGCGCTCGCGGCCCAGCGCGTGTGAAGCGAGGCAGACTGTTCTTGCGCCTGTGCCTTCTCGGAGGCTGTCATCCGGCTTTCCTGGCTGAACACGGTTTGCGCTGACGTGGCTATGAAGAAGATTTCCGGTTGACCCAGTTCGAAGCAACCTGCCTGCGCGAGTTCGAGCCGATATAGCGCCCAAGCGTGCGCCTCGATTGGTTGCGCTGATGCAGTCAGATCGGCAATTTGAACAGCCAGCAGCGACCATTCGCCGATGCCGGCCGCTTGCTCGATCCAGATTGAGGCTGCGGCTGGGTCCGCGTGGAAAAAGCCACATCCCTCGTGCAGGCAGATCGCCAGGAACACGACTGCGTCCCCGTCACCGTCGGACGCGAGCCGTTCGAGCATCGCGCGTCCCTCGCTCTGCTCGGCGACGTTGCGCGATTTCGTCAGGCGCGCCGCAAGCGCGAGGCGCGATGGTGTGTCGTCGAGTTGTCCGGCCAGGCTGCGCAGATCGGTGATGGCCTCAGTGTCGTCGTCATCGTCCTGCGCGGCCGCGAGCTGGATCTGCGGGTCGTCTGCGTTGAAGAAACGGTCGATTGCCATCAGCGCCGAGTCTTTGGTTCCGCCAACGCCTTGGCAATCGGCGATCCTGGTAGCCTGCCGCTGCTGGACATCGGTGTCGAGGGCACGGACGAAACGTGTCCAATCCTCGGGCATCCCGTCGACGAGATGATTGACGTACGACGCGTGAGCGCCAGCGGCTTCGATCGAGGTGATGTTCGCGCAGTCGATGGCCAGTTGTGCGGCAGTGATCGCAGAGCCGATATCGCCGTCTCGGGCACGCGCGGTCAGCCCCTTCCACGCCTCGACTGGAGGAAGGCGCATCAGTCGCGCCGCATCCGTGCCCATGAGGCGCGCATTCTTTTGCTCGATGACGGCGGAGCTGAGGGTGGACCACAAGCGGCCGCTCGCGACTGGATCGGCCGAGATCGCTTGCCGTGCGACCGCTCGCGACGGTTGCGCGGTGACAGATACGGCGTCGCGGTTGGTGGGAGGCAGTTGCAGGCGGACGATTGGACTGGCCGCCCGATGCGGCGGGTGAGGACGGTGCAGGGCAAGCGCGATACTACCGACCGCGACGACGACGACGACGACGATGACCGCGAGCCACTGTGCCCGCGTCACGGCGTGCAGACCATGGAACGCGATCGCGCCTGCATTACCATTGCAAGCGCGACATGCATCGGCAGGAACAGCAGGATCCAGTGCAGGTTTGCCTGCGCGAACCAGGGCAGGATCTTGGAGAACAGCGCGAACGCGGCACCCAGCACGACCAGCCACGCGATTCCGATCGTCATGCGACGAACGCGCCAGTTCGCGCGCATGGATGCAAACCACGCCGGCACCAGCAGCAGACAGAGGGGACTGAGCAGCAGCAGGTTCTCGTTGCGCCAGGCCGCGCGGTGTTCCGTGTACAGCCACAGGAACAGCAGCACCGCGCCGCCAACGCCGCAGAACAACTCAAATGTCCCGGCGAAGATTGCGAGTGGAATCCGCACGGCGGCTCGGCGCGAATGGCCGAGCCATGTCAGGGTGACGCCGAGCGCGAGGCCGAGTATCAGGAACGGCCAGCGCAGGTCAGGCGGCAATGCGGGCGGTTCCTCGACCTGCCCGGTCGATAGCGCCGCGGTTGAAGTAACCAGCGGAAATTCGTGGCCGTCGGCAGCGCGCAGCTTGACCTGTCCCGTCACGCTGCTCAGCGTTGCCGGCACGAAGCTCTCCTGCCAGTAGTCGATGCGCTGGTCCGCATAAGGGCCAAGGCCCAGATCGATGCCCAGCATCAGCAGCGGTGATGGCGCCATCAGGCGCAACGCATCCAGGCGATAGGTATAGCCACGTGAGCGGCCTTCGCTCTGCGCATGCAGCGCGCCACCGAGCGCGCGATCGAGTGCATCGCGCACGCGCGTGGAGCAGTTCGCTTCGAAATAGTCGTAACGGTATTGCGCGTTTTGCGGCTGCGCATTCCATTCGAGGAACGTGACCAGGCTGCGCGCCTGTTCCGGCGTCAGGTTCAGATTCTGCTCAGTGATCTGGCGACCCTCATCGCGATACATCGCCACGTCGTCGTCGAGCGCATCGACCGCCATGCGGTAAAGCATGCGGCCGCGCGCGAAGTTCAGCAGGAAGTCCTGCTGGTCGAAATCGAAGATGCCGTAGTTGTAGGCCTCCGACTCCTCGCCCGCCGGATCGCGTACGACGATGGCGTTGTGGCCGAAGCGCTCGAAGAAGACTTCGCCGGGGCCGATGGTCAGAAGACTGATTGAGAGCCGGGATTCGGGATTCGGGATTGGGGATTCGGCAGCTGCCGGCTCGGGGTCACGTGCCGTTTGCGCGGTAGCCACGCAGAACAAGAACAACGCGAGCGCGCAAACCACCCGCATGCAAAGCGCCACTTGGCGGCGGGCGCTGGGCAGTGCCTTTCGCGAATCCCGAATCCCGAATGCCGAATCCCGGTTTTCGCGAATCCCGAATTCCGAATCCCCGTTCTCAAGCCTCATGCACGCGCACGGCAAACTGGTGCACGCGACGCGCATCGGCACGCGTCACCTGGAAATGCAGGCCGCCGAAGGCGGTTTCCTCGCCGGCCTCCGGCAGGTGGCCTATTTCAGCCGTGACCATGCCGCCAATCGTGTCGAATTCCTCGTCGCTGAAGTCGCAGCCGAAGCGTTCGTTGAACTCGGCAATCGGCGTCAGCGCGTTGACCAGGTAATCGCCATTCGCGCCGGCCTGGATCATCGTCTGTTCGTCGTCGTCGTCATCGTGCTCGTCGTCGATGTCGCCGACGATCTGTTCCAGCACGTCCTCGATTGTCGCAAGGCCAGCGACACCGCCGTATTCGTCGACGACGATTGCCATGTGGTTGCGCGAGACGCGGAACTCCTTGAGCAGGATGTTGAGCCGCTTCGACTCCGGAATCATCGTGACCGGCCGCAGCAGTGTGCGCATGTCGAAGGTCGAACCCTCGGCAAAGCAGCGCAACAGGTCCTTCGCCAGCAGGATGCCGAGGATCTCGTCCTTGTCGCCGGCATGCACGGGGAATCGCGAATGGCCCGATTCGAGCACGTCCGTGAGCAGCTGCGGCAGCGGAGCATCGAGTGGCAGCGAAACCATCTGCGCACGCGGCACCATGACGTCGGCGACGGTGAGGTCGGCGACCTCTATCGCGCCCTCGACCATGGACAGCGTGTCGTTCGACATCAGGCCATTGGCCTGTGCGTGACGCAGCTCCTCGATGAGTTCCTCGCGGTTCTGCGGCTCCCCGGATAGCGCTTGTGAGATGCGCTCAAACCAAGATCGTGGCGGGGGGGTACTAGGGGGATCCTCGCTCATTTCTACGACATGCAAGCCCAGGCGGGCGGGGCCGCAGTGTAGCAAAGGCGGTTTACGGATGAGTTGCAGGGTGGTCGGCCGGCGTTCGCACAAGGGCATCGCGGCCACTTTGTAGGAGCGGCTTCAGCCGCGATGCCCTTGATTTTCAATGGGTCGCGGCTGAAGCTCCGACCAGTCAATCGCGCCTTTTGTAGGGGTCCGCGATGCCGAACCCGACCAGAACCTGGCGCTCCAGCGCCTCCATCACCTTGGCATCGCGCGCCGTCTCGTGGTCGTAGCCGAGCAGGTGGAGTACGCCATGAACGGTCAAATGCGCAAAATGATCTCGCGACGCCTTGTGCTGCTCACGCGCCTCACGCAAGACCACGGGCGCGCAGATGACGATGTCACCGAGCAGGCCGGCGTGTTCGCCGGGAGCCGCTTCATACGGAAAGCTCAGCACGTTGGTCGCGTAGTTGCGCGCACGAAACTCGCGGTTGTAGCGACGCCCGGCAGCGCGGCCGACGATCAGAATGTTGACCTCGGTCCAGCGGTCGCGTGCGAGCAACTCGGGGATCGCCGCAATCCAGCTTTCGAACGAACGCAGGACCGGCAC
>JBDSFA010000319.1:0-13582 GCA_039919785.1 Dokdonella sp.
GCGTCGCACTCGAAGGCTGGGAAGTCAAAAGCCTGCGCGCCGGCCGCGTCAATCTCACCGAGGCGTACGCGATTGTCAGGAACAACGAGATCTTCCTGTCCGGCGCATCGATCCCGCCGTTGATCTCCGCGTCGACGCATGTGATTGCCAACGACCGTCGCACGCGCAAGCTACTGCTGCATCGCGAAGAAATCGACAAGCTGATCGGCGCCGTTGAGCGCAAGGGCTACACGCTGATTCCGCTCGCGATGTACTGGAAAAACAATCGCGTAAAGATCGATCTCGGCGTCGCCCGCGGCAAGCAGGAACACGACAAGCGCGATGCGGAAAAGACCAAGGACTGGGGACGCGAGAAGCAGCGCGCGATGCGGGCGAAGAATAAAGCGGCTTAAGTTGGAGCGCGTAGCAATGCGACAAAGGACGCCAATGACAGCACGCGGCGTGCATGCGGCGCCGCGAACTTTGGCTCAGCTGCTGTTCTTCGCTCGCGATGCACGCGTATCGCACGGTGGCGGAACGACAGAATTCGGCGCGCGGAAAGCCTCCAGCGTGCCGATCGAATGCCCTTGTTCGGCCAGGTATTCGAGCCAACGGTTCAAAAACGAACTCATGCGTACGCGCTGCTGAAAAACGCTGCGCGCCGGGCGCAACGGACCCAACACCTGCGAGAGGCGCCGATCGGCGCGGCAGGCGAGGACTTCGGCCATGTGCGCATCGTTGTACATGCGTAACTGAGCGGACGGCGCGCTTTCGCCGGTTTCGCTATCGACAAAGCAGTACGTGAGGTGCAGGTCGAGCGTGTAGCGATGGCGTTCGAGCACATCGAGGCGAACATCAAGGCCGTCATCGAGCGTCGACAGATAACTGCCTATCGCCAGATCCTTCGGCGCGAACAACCGCGTCAGCCGGTGATAGTTTTCCGCATAGAGACCCATCAGCCACGAAAAACGGCTCGGGAGCAGCGATTGCGGATGTTCGAGTACGACAGACATGGACCGATCATAGGCTGCGGGCGCATGAGCGGACAGTCTTATGCCCGCCGCGTAAGCCGGGTAAGATGGGGTTCCCACACGAACTCCCAAGTATGGGCGAGTCCGCCGATATCGCTTGGGTTCTGCTGCCGCCGTCAACGGTGACGCATTCAGAAAAGATGCTTTTCGATACCCAGCTGAGCCAGAATCTTGCTGGCGATTTCCTCGATCGACGTGTGCGTGGTGTTCTGCACTGGAATGTTCTCGCGCCGGAACAGCTTGTCCGCCTGCTCCAGCTCCCATCGGCATTGCTTGAGCTCGGCGTAGCGACTGGCGGGTCGGCGCGCTTCGCGCACCTGGGCGAGACGCTGGGCATCGATTGACAGTCCGTACAGACGCGCACGCTGCGGCGCCAGGCGCTTGGGCAACTCAAGGCGTTCCAGGTCTTCCTCGGTCAGCGGGTAATTCGCCGCCTTGACGCCGTAGTGCAACGCCATATACAGGCACGTCGGCGTCTTGCCGACGCGTGACACGCCAACCAGGATCACATCGGCATCCGCATAATTCACGTCGATGCCGTCGTCGTGGGTCAACGCATAGTTGGTCGCGTTGATGCGCGCTTCGTACTGGGTGAAATCGGTCAGGCCATGTGCCTTGCCAACGCGCGACGCGCGCGGCGTACCGAGTTCGTCTTCAAGCGGCCCGATGAACGGCGCGAACACATCAAGCATCAGCGCGCCGCTCTCGGCAACGATGTCGCTGAGCTTCTTGTCCATGATCGTGTTGACCACGATCGGTCGTGCGCCACTCGTTGCATACTGGGTCTTGATCCGCACAGCCGCAAGCTGCGCCTTGTCCTCGGCGTCGACGAACGGGATGCGATAGGTTTCGAAATCGATCGAATCGAACTGGGTCAGCACGCTGTGACCGATCGTTTCGGCGGTGATGCCGGTGCCATCGGAAACGTAGAAGATCGTGCGGCGCATGGGGTTTCCGGGTTGCGGAGGCTGAAGGCTGAATGTGGATGCGAGTCTACGGGAAGGTGCGGGTTTTTGGCCCTCCCATTCCGACGCAGGATTTCACGGCGGGCGTCATGCGAGGCAAAGCTTGCCCCATTCCCGCCAAAGCCCGAAAATTGGTGGCTAGCCGGCGACCCCGCCCTCTCTCACCCTGGAGCATCCCTTGAGCGATCTGGTTCTTTGGCTCGATTCGTTGCGTATGTCCGATCTCGGCAAGGTCGGCGGCAAGAACGCCTCGCTCGGCGAGATGATCGGCAATCTGGCCAAGCTCGGCGTTTCGGTACCTGGCGGTTTCGCCACCACTGCGCAGGCGTTCAAGGATTATCTGGAAAAAAGCGGCCTGGCCAAGCGAATCCTCGATCGCCTTGCAACGCTCGATGTCGAGAATGTCGATGAGCTGACCAAGGCTGGACCAGAGATACGTGGCTGGATTGTCGACACCGCCCTGCCCGCCGATCTCGATCAGGCGATTCGCGACGCCTACAAGAAACTGTGTGCCGATGCCGGCACGAACGACATTGCAGTGGCCGTGCGCTCGTCGGCTACGGCTGAAGACCTGCCCGACGCTTCGTTCGCCGGCCAACAGGAAACCTTCCTCAACGTCGTCGGCATCGATGACGTGTTGCACAAGGTGAAGGAAGTCTTCGCGTCGCTTTACAACGACCGCGCGATCGCATATCGCGTGCATCACGGATTCAAGCACGAAGACGTGTTCCTCTCGGCCGGCGTTCAGCTCATGGTCCGTTCGGATATCGGCGCAGCCGGCGTGCTGTTCACGCTCGACACCGAGTCGGGATTTCGCGATGCGGTATTCGTCACCGGCAGCTACGGCCTCGGCGAAATGGTCGTGCAGGGCGCGGTCAATCCGGATGAATTCTACGTCTACAAACCAACGCTGAGTGCCGGCTTTCCTGCGATCCTGCGCCGCCAGATCGGCGCCAAGCAGCAGCGCATGGTGTATTCGAACCAACCAGGCGAACGTGTGCGAATCGAGGAAACGCCGGCGGCCGATCGCGCGAAATTCTGCATCAGCGACGCCGACGTGCACGAGCTGTCCAAACAGGCACTCGTCATCGAAAAGCACTACGGCCGTCCGATGGACATCGAATGGGCGAAGGATGGCACGACTGGCAAACTCTACATCGTGCAAGCGCGCCCCGAGACGGTGAAGTCGCGCACGCGTACCACGCAGATCGAGCGCTTCCAGCTCAAGGAACGAAGCACGGTGATCAGCGAAGGCCGCTCGATCGGCCAGAAGATCGGTTCCGGCAAGGCGCGCGTGATCCGCTCGATAAAAGACATGGCCCGCGTCGAACCCGGCGATGTGCTCGTAGCCGACATGACCGATCCCGATTGGGAACCCGTGATGAAACGCGCCGCTGCCATCGTCACCAACCGCGGCGGTCGCACCTGTCACGCCGCAATTATCGCGCGTGAACTTGGCGTACCCGCAATCGTCGGCACCGGCAACGGACTTGACGTGATCAAGGACGGTCAGGAAGTCACGATCTCGTGCGCCGAAGGCGATACCGGTTTCGTTTACGAAGGCCAGCTCGCGTTCGAGCGCATCACGGCCGACCTCGACTCCATGCCGCCGGCACCGCTTAAGATCATGATGAACGTCGCGAACCCCGAGCGCGCGTTCGATTTCGCGATGCTGCCGAACGCGGGCGTCGGCCTGGCGCGACTGGAAATGATCATCGCAAGCCATATCGCGGTGCATCCAAAGGCGCTGCTCGAGTACTCGCAACAGGATGCCGAAACCAAGCGGTTGATTGATGAAAGGGTCGCTGGATACGCAAGCCCGGTCGATTTCTATGTCGATCGCCTGGCCGAAGGCATCGCGACCATCACCGCGGCATTTGCTCCGAATCCGGTGATCGTGCGCCTGTCGGATTTCAAGTCGAACGAATACGCCAACCTGATTGGTGGCAAACGCTACGAGCCGCATGAAGAGAATCCGATGATCGGCTTCCGCGGCGCGAGCCGCTACGTCGATCCAAGCTTCGCCGACGCCTTTGCGCTGGAATGCCGCGCGATGAAGAAGGTGCGAGACACCATGGGCCTCACGAATGCGTGGGTGATGATCCCGTTCGTGCGAACACTCGAAGAAGGCCGCAAGGTGATCGCGGTCCTGAAGAAGAACGGGCTCGTCCAAGGGGAGAACGGCCTCAAGATCATCATGATGTGCGAGCTGCCATCGAATGCACTGCTCGCCGATGAATTCCTCGACATCTTCGACGGCTTCTCGATCGGCTCGAATGATCTGACCCAGCTGACCCTCGGACTCGATCGCGATTCCAGCATCGTGGCTCACCTGTTCGACGAACGCGATGCCGCCGTCAAGAAGCTGCTGTCGATGGCCATCCAGACGGCCAGAAAGAAAGGCAAGTACATCGGCATCTGCGGCCAGGGTCCGTCGGATCACCCGGATCTTGCCGAATGGCTGATGGATCAGGGCATAGAATCGTTGTCGCTCAATCCCGATACCGTCGTCGACACCTGGCTCAAGCTAGCAAAAAAGAAAGCCGGCTAATAGGTAATGCAATCGCCGCGTTTTCATCGACGCAATAAGCGTGCGGTCTTTTCACGCACGCAGGCGGAATTTTTCAGGATCAGGAGACCAACGTGCTTACATTGAAAGCGAGACTCGCGGTACTGGCGATGACATTCGCGATGCCGCTGGCGTCGGCTCAGCAAGGGCAACCTGCGCTGTCGATGCAATCGGATGGCGAGATACAGATTGCAAAGGACGGCAGCGTGCGGGACTACAAGCCGCGTGGCGTCCTTGCGGCTCCCGTTGCCGCATTGATCGATAGAAGCGTTCGTGGATGGCACTTTGAGCCCGTTGTCGTGGACGGAGTGCCGGTCATTGCCAGTACAGCCGTGCACCTGGATTTGAGCGCGGAGCCGATCAAGGACTCCGACGATTTCAAGCTCAGGATCGTTTCGGTTCACTTCGGCGAACCTGGCCGGCTGGGTAAGATTATTCCTCCGGAGTACCCGGCGGATGCGGTTCGCGCCGCACTGGATGCTCGCGTGATGATGTACTTGGTGCTCGACGAATCGGGCAAGGTTGTGAAGGCCGAGCCCTACCAGACCAGTCTTGGCGCGCGGGCGCGATCCGAACACGAAGCCGAGATTTGGCGCAAACGGTTCGAGCGCGCGAGCATCGCAGCAGCGATGAAATGGCGCTACAACCTGTCCGAAAAGGTCAACGGCAAGACACTCGGCACGAGTGTGCTGGTTCCAATTCAATTTTCGATGTCACGTTCGGACGGTCGTGATCGTTGGAAAGCGTTCGTTCCCGGCCCCGTACACACAGGGTTGTGGGCTGAGCAGGTCGCCCAGCCGAGTGAGAAGAGTATCGCCGGCCTATCCGCCGGCAACGCACCGTCGCTCGATTCGCGATTCCGCCTGAAGGACGATGTGGTGGGCAAGACGCTCTGATCGATGCGGCTCAACTCGCTCGGTCGGCGAGCTCGAATTTGCGATACAAGTGGGTTCAAGGGATAGGCTGCATGCTGCCGGAGGCGGCACACGCTTCGTATTGTTGCCATCGGTGCGCCTCGGACTTGTCCGACCCCGGAGCTCGTGCGAGCATCCTCCAAATGCATCGCGACACGTCGCGCCTGCATCAAGGGGAATTGCCGGATCCAATCCATCGCGCCACAGCGTGATGCGACATCGTGGGTATCGGGAACGCACATCTTGCCGGTCGCAACGACCGGCATGTCCAGTCGAGAGGAAATCATCAATGCACGCCGTACTCCAGAAAAATCTGTTCTTCGTCAAGGAACAGATAGGGCTGTTCAAGGCCGCGAACAACTACGACATCTTCGATCCGGGCAGCAACGCGATCGTCATGGAGTGCCGCGAACCAAGTCTCGGCTTCATCACCAAGCTGCTGCGGTTCACCGACTACAAGCGCATGACGCCGTTTCAGGTGGAGGTCCGCACACCGGCTGGCCAGAAAGTATTGACGGTCCGGCGTGGAATCTCCCTGCTGTTGTCCAAGGTTGAAGTGCTCGACGAGAACGATCGGCCAGTCGGATTCTTCAAGCAGAAGCTGTTTTCGATCGGCGGAAAGTTCGACGTGCTCGATACCCAGGATCGCGTCGTCTGCACGCTGCAGGGAACGTGGACCAGCTGGGACTTCCGCTTCATGCAGGGAGAGCGGGAACTGGCAAGCGTCTCGAAGAAATGGGCCGGTCTCGGCAAGGAACTCTTCACGTCGGCCGACAACTACATGCTGTCGCTCAATAGCTCGGTCGCGATCGACAATCCCGCGCGCGTGCTGATCGTCGCTGCGGTGATGTGTATCGACATGGTCTTGAAGGAATGAAGTCGCCGGCAAGGTGTTGCCGGAAATTTGCAGCTTAGGCGGACGGCGACCGCCATCTTTCCGCCGGATCGACGCGAACCGCTGGCGCGCGTGAGTCACAGGCAGGTCAGTGTTGCAGGCGTACACTTCGCTTCTGGGCTTGAAAACGGGCGACCCATTGTGAAGATCAAGTTAGCGAGCGCTGTCCTTTTGCCGTTGGGGTTGGCCTGCGCGTTCGTTGTGCAGGCCCAAACGGCTACCCCCTTAGATCTAAGCCTGCCTGCTGCGAATCAGGCTTCGGTCGCAGATGCCGCGGACGAATCGAGCCCGAAAGACCCGGGTAAGTACTACGGCGATGGAACCGACAGCGAACGACTCATCGACCGCACCACGGTATCGAGCAGCGTCACCTCGACGGTTGGTTATTCGAAAGAATACGGCACCGGTTTCGGTACCAGTGCCGATATCAACGTCACCACGCAGTTGAAGAACGGCAATACGCTGAACATGAGTCTGGGCGTTTCGCGCAGCGACGGCCTTCCCTATTCGCCTTACGGCAACGGCGGTTATGGGTTTGGTCCGCGCTATTGACGGGTTCCCGTGTGCCGCCGGCCGATGGCGCGCCGCTCAACGCTCCTGATCAGTCGGCCGCATCAGGACTTCATTGATGTTGACGTGATCGGGTTGCGATACGCAGAACACGATCGCATTCGCCACATCCTCGCTCTTCAACTGACGCAGTGAATCCGCCCAGGCGTTGATTGCCCGCTGCGTATCAGCGTCAGCGATATGGTCGCGCAGTTCGGTTTCGACGACGCCCGGCTCGATCACGGTCACGCGGATATTGTCCATGTAGACCTCCTTGCGCAGCGCTTCGGAAAATCCCACGACGCCGAATTTGGTCGCGGCATAAGCGGCTGCATTGGCCGTCGCGAGTCGGCCCGCCGTGGACGCGATGTTGACGATGTGACCATCGCGGCGCGCGCGCATGCCGGGTAAAACAGCCTGGGTCGCGGCGATTAGACCCAGCACGTTGAGCTCCAGCATGTGCCGCCAGCGGCGCAGGTCAGCGGTCTCGACGGGCTCCAGATACATCACGCCAGCGTTGTTGACGAGAATATCCAGGCGCCCGAAGTGCGCCTGCGTCTCGGCAACCGCACGCTGCGCCTGCGCTTCTTCCGAAAAATCGGCAACGACAACGAGGGCTTTGCCTCCTTGCGCGTGAATGCGTTGCGTCAGCACGTCCAGTCTATCGCGACGTCGCGCAGCCAAAGCAACGTGTGCGCCGCGTGCAGCGAGTGCCAGGGCGGTCGCTTCACCGATGCCGGACGATGCCCCGGTCACCAGCGCAACGCGCCCATCCAGTCGACCATTCATCAATCCCTCTCCTCAGGCGGCGGTTCCATGTATTGCGTGTTGCCTATTCGACAGCCGGCACGGCACTTGCCTGCTTCAGCAAGTCGAGCACTACCTTCGCAGCCGCTTCCGACGAGGCCGGGTTTTGTCCCGTCACAAGATTTGCGTCAGTGACGACATGACTTTTCCAGTCGGCTTCCTTTGAGTACAGGCCTTCCTTTTCCTTGAGCATGTCTTCCACCAGGAATGGGACGACATCGGTCAGACCCGAGGCTGCCTCTTCCGTATTGGCGAAACCGGTGACCGATTTTCCGCGCACGAGCGGAAAACCAAATGGTCCGCGCGCATTGCGAAACACACCCGGCGCATGACAGACCGCCGCAACCGGTTTTCCCTCGGCATAGAGACGCTCGATCAAGTGCTGTGAATCAGCGTCTTCCGCCAGATCCCACAGGGGACCATGGCCACCGGGGTAGAACACCGCGTCGAAAGCGTCGTTGACAACATCCGACAGCAGATGCGTCTTGGCCAGCGTGGCTTGTGCATCGAAGTCGTTCTTGAAGCGTCGGGTCGCTTTCGTTTGCGCTTCCGGTTCGTCGCTCTTGGGGTCCAGCGGCGGCTGCCCGCCCTTGGGCGATGCAACAACGATCTCTGCGCCCGCATCCTTGAACACATAATACGGCGCGGCAAATTCCTCCAGCCAGAAGCCGGTTTTCCTGCCCGTATTGCCAAGTTTGTCGTGCGACGTCAAAACCATGAGTATTTTCATCGAGTGCCCTGCTGAGTGTGTGCGATGTGGCGTGCGTTCCGCCGCATCATGACGATCGAATCCGGAACGGAGCCTGAGGAACTGAGGATTTTTCGGCACAGCGGCATGGCGACCGCGAATGCCGGTTTGCGCATCGGATCGATGATGGCAATGAAAGTCGCAGGAAAAACCCTGCATGCGGGCTGCCGAATCTTTTCGCGCCGGGTCCGGCTGAAGAAACCCGGTTTCACCCGGCCAGCAATCCCGCGCGATCGAGTGCGACGCGCCAAGCCGACACATCTTCGGGCACATCGTAGGTCTCGGTAATCTCGCGCAAGGCCTGGAACACCCAGGTGCGCTGCTGCGCCGACGCGTCTTGGTCTTCGGCAATCGCAAGCAGACCAGGCACCGCGCGATAGCGCTCGGCCAACTGCAAGGTGCCCGATTGCGCCAGCCCGCAGAACGCGCGCTCCTGTACTTCGCTCGACGCATCATGCGCGGCGATAGCCAGCAACGGATCGACGACTTCCTCACCGCCGAAACGCGCGAGCGCATCGACGGCCCAGCGGCGTTGCGTTTCGTCAGTGTCGCGAAGCGCGTCGACGAGAATCGCGTAGATGCGCTCGCGCTCCCCGCCGCGCGCGCCGATCAGGGAAATGTTCCACAACGCCCACGGCCCGGAACCCTGCGGATCGCTTGCGCGTCGCGCGAGCAGATGGTCGATTTCGGCAGGCGTCTTTTGCAGATTGTATTCGGCCAGACTCAGCTCGAAGGCAGCCATGCGCACTTCGATCCGGCGCGAGTTCAACGCGGCATGCAGCAGCGCATCCAGTGCGTGGCTCGGCTTGAACTGACCACGCCAGGTCTGCGCACGCTCGACGACATAGTCGGCCGCGCCCTGATAGTTGTCGATCGCCAGTTCCAGCGCCCGTTCGGTGTGCTCCTGCGGCGGCAAGGCCTCGACCATGCCGGCATAGAACGTGTCGAACCTCGGTGCAATCGCATCGCCGTGCCCAAGCAGCGGCTCCGCCAGTGAACGCAGCGTCGCCACCATGCGCGTCACGTCGCCGTGCGCGGCCAAGGCGGCAACCGAAGTGAATGCGAGTATTGAAACAAGCAGGCGGCGCATGTGGCGGACTCCATGGAATCGAGCTTCAGTCTGGCGTGTCGATCTCGCGAACCAGGGGCTGACGGCGACAGCCCCTCGATGTCACCACAACGGAAACGTTCCGACGTCCGCGTCGGGGTTCGAGCATGTCACGGACGCGCACGTCTTGCACACGCGTATCCCATTCACCGGCGGTTGCGAAACCGGGTCAAGCCTTGCAGGATGAGCCGCCACGCTCTCGGGGAAGCGACATGCAAAAAACCATTCTTTTCGCAACGATCCTTGCACTCTCGGCCTGCGCCACGCCGGCGCCGCACACCGCTAAACCCGCTGCCGACACCGCCCCTGCGACTCCAACGGACGCGCTGTATCGCGCACTCGGTGGCGCCGACGGCGTCGCTCGTCTGGTCGATGCAGCACTCGCGCGCATCCACGGCGACCTGCACATCAACCTCTTCTTCGAACACACCGACCTCGCCGACCTGCGCCGACTGCTGATCGAACAGATTTGCGCGGCCAGCGGCGGGCCTTGCAGTTACACCGGTCGCAGCATGGAGGAAGCTCATTCCGGCATGCATCTCGAGAAAGCCGATTTCAATGCCTTCGTCGAAGATCTGGTTGCGGCCATGAACGAAGTGAAGCTTGCGCTCGCGACGCAACAGCAGGTGCTGGCCTTGTTCGGTCCGATGCGGCCACAAATTGTAGGGCAGTAGCGTCTGCAAGGGGATGGACGGAGCGATGGCTCGCTCGAATCGTGCGTGCCCCTGCCCGCCTCCCGTTCGGCGCCGCCATTCGACCCTGGACTACGAGACGAACGACCTATGGGTCGTGTTCAGCCGTCCCTTCACCGCGGTCGCGGGCGGCAGCCTGCTGGTCGGACGTGTCGGCTGTGGCGGCGAAGCGTTCGCCCGTCGTGACCGCGCACGAAACGTCGTACGTGACTCTGGCCGGCGCCGCATCAGCAGGCGCGCTACAAGCGTGGTGGCGGGCGCTGTTGCTGATCGGCTGAGGTCAGTCGCACCGCTTGCTCAATCCAGGCCATTGGCGAAAATCACGTCGCCAGTGGCCTGCATCGCCCAGCCGAAGCCGACGCTCACGCGGTGCTCCCATCCCCACTTGCGCCACGGCGCCACGCGAAATACGGGAAGTCCCGCGGCCGGACCGCCGGGACGCACCCAGTAGTTCACACCAATGTCGTAGCTGAAATAGAGATCGGTCGCACGCGCGCGCAGACGCGCATCCGGCTGGCCGACGAGATCGGCGAAATAGCCGGCCCAGGCCAGACCAGCCGCAACATCGAGTGCATGCTCGATGTCCTCATAGTTGCGTTGGCCATCCGTGCCTTCGCTGAGCACGGCATAACGCGGCAATGCCAACGCGCCGTCGTAGGTGTCGTAGCTCTGCTCGACCGTATCGACGGTGGCTACGCGCAGAAAATTGCCAAGCCGCCGGATCAGGTTCGCGGTGGGCGCATCCTCGGCCGTTGCATACGCTCGCAACGCCGCGTCGACGAGCAGCACGCTCATCCAGCTCGATGCGCCGAAGGAGGCATCGTCCCAATCCGAGTCGTGCTGCGAGCCCAAGTGGTAGAGGCCGCCATCGACATAACCAGCCGGTTGCGGAATCTGCCCGTTGGCGCCGTTCTGGTGACGCACCAGCTCCGCAATCAGTGCATTGACCTTGTCGCGTTGCGTGTTGCCGCCGCTGAGTTCCCACGCGATGCTGTTGGCCAGCAGCTTGAAGGCGGCGTGGCGCTCGGTCCAGAAGCGATCCGGATTGGTCGACCACACATCGTTGAATGTATCTTGCGCGGCGAGCACGGCCGGCAGATGCGAAAGTTGCGTCGTGTCGCCAGTGAGCCAGGCGGTGTAGGCAAGGTTTTCGGCGTAGACGTATTTGCTATCGACCCCCTTGAGGGTGAAATTGCCACTCGCATCGAGATGATCTGCATAGAAATCCGACGCACGCACCGCTTCACGCAGCGCTTTGAGCGAGCCACCGCGGAAGTACAGCGCATACATCGTCGCGCTGCGGTCATACAGCCACGGCTCGAAGTCGGTCCTGTAATGGCACTGGTTCGCCGCCGTGACGAGCGGATCGTCCTGGTTGATTTCGGTGAAGAAATTGTTCTTCTGCGCATGATCGAGCTCGACGTACGCGGGCCAGTGCTCGGTCGCATCCATCGTCGCCGGACTGTCGCGCACGGCGCTGACACTGGCATCGAAAGGCAGGTCCTGCACGCCCTTGAGCACGCCCTTGGCCAGCCACTCCTTCGGCAATACCGCGAACACATCGGGTTCATCCACGCTGTCAGCGGCGATGAAGCTGCCGCTGGCCGCGACATGCCAGGCATTCCGCGGCGGCAGCAAGCTGGGGCGATTCTGCGTGCGTGGCGTGCTGCCCCAGCTCACGGTCACCGGTTCGCACGCGCCGCCGACAAAGCTGTAGTCGAGCTGGATGCGCGCGACCCGCACAGAGGTTGCGTCAAGCGCGGGGTTGCTGCGGTGACGCCACGGAGTGAGTTGTTCGACATATGCGGGCAGCTCGGTCGCGCCCTTCAGTACGCGCATCGTGCTCAACTGCGCGGCGCTGAGCGAACCACGCGGCAGCGGCAGACCGAAGGTCACCAGGTGCGCCGTGCCCGCGGCGACGCCTTCGGTGGGACACAGCTGTACGGCGACACTGCCGACAGGCACTGGCGCCGCAATAAAAGGAGCCGCGAATACCGGCGCCGCTGCGAATGGCAGCGCTGCGAGCAAAACCCATGGTAGACAACGCATGATCAAGGTCACTCCAGTTTCAGCACGTGCCACGACTGACGCTAGCTTACCAAGGTGGCGCAATCCGCATTGCCAACTGCCGCGCAATGTCGAACGCGTGGCGGTCAGCTACCGTCGTCTCTTGCGGATCCGCGTCCGGTGCCGCGGTGGTATGACGCGGACTGCGACACCTGCGCATCATCGACGATGACCGCTATCGAGCCAAACCGCTATGCTGACGGACCCAACGGGAACAGCCTGTGCACGTGGGTCAGTTCGCCACCAATCCACCCGTTACCCGCGCGCCGGGCGTCGAGCCCGGCGCACGCCTGCGCGAATACGCGAGCGCCGAATTGGCGCACGCAATCGATTGCCTCGGATGGCGCGGCCCGCGCATGCATACGGGTGTACATCAGGCGCGCAAATCGTTACGCCGCACGCGCGCGACGTTCGCGCTCGCCATGCCTGCACTCGGTCCCGGTGCGGGCCTCATCGACGGTGAATTGCGACGAATCAATCGCAGCCTGTCCAAGCTGCGCGATACGCATGCGCTGGTCACCGCGCTCAACCAGATGATCGAAAAAGCAACTGACGATCCTGTCACGCTTTCGGTGCTGCGCCGTGCGCGTCGCATCGCCGTGCGAAAGAGGACCGCCTGCGCGCGCAAGACATTGGCCGCCGATCCGCTGCTGCAGGACAAGCGTGCCCTGCTCGACGTCCTGCATGCGGGGCTGTCTGCATTAAAATGGAAAGCGATCGGTGCTTCGGATGCAGCCACTGCGTTGCAACGCAGCGCAACCGACGCCAGAAATGCGGCTGCAAAAGCGCGCGCCAGTCACGATGACGAAGACTGGCATCAATGGCGCAGGCGCGCGCGCCGCCTTTCGCAGCAGCAGCGCGCGATCGGCGATGCCAGCGCGAACCAGGCTCTGGACAAGCATGACAAGCGGCTCGCGATTCTGCTCGGCCAGGCTCAGGACCATGCGCTGCTGATCGAGCACTGCGGGCGAAAATCGCTGTTTGCGCAGGTGGATCGCCTAGCCTTGCGTGCTTTGGCCACGAACAGGCTGCAGCGTCTGCGCGAGCGCCTAATGAAGCTTGCAGCCGAATGATTGCCAGTCGCACGCACTACCCATTGACGAACGAACGGCCTTGCGCGTGCATGCAACAAAACACTTGGGTTAGTCAGAAGCGCAGCAGCGCCAGCACGATCTCGATGACGATCAGGACGACGATCGCGATTTCCAGCAGTTCCGCACGCCGGCTGGATGCTTCTTCGTAAAGCGCGGTGTACGTA
>JBDSFA010000133.1:0-3043 GCA_039919785.1 Dokdonella sp.
TCTGCGCTGTTCGCGTAAATCTTCACGACCTCATACAGAAACCGCCGCCCATCGAGCAGCGACTTCACGCGGATGCGCTCGTTGAGTCCGTGCGCGTGGCTGCCTTCGGCATCATTGAACATGCCGGACAAGCCATAGGTCGGCGTGCCGAATGCGTTGAGAAAACGGCCATCGGTGGCGCCCGTCGACATTGAGGGAACGAGCGCGACGCCGGGCCAGATCATATCGGCCACCTTGCGCACAGGATCAAGCATCGCCGCCGTCAATGGCGGTACGTTGCCAGTCGGACTCGGATCGCCAACGGCGGTGATCGCGATCTTCGAATCGTCAGCAAGCCGCGTGAGTTCGTCCTTCACCGCCTGCAGCGGTGTTCCAGGGAGAATGCGGCAGTTCACGTTTGCCCCTGCGCGTTGCGGCAGTGCGTTGGGTGCATGTCCGGCATCGACCATCGTTGCAACGCAGGTCGTGCGCAACATGCCATTCCAGGCGGGATTCAGCGTCCACAGCCGATCGGCCGCAGCGGCATCCGGCGGATCGCGCAACACGGCCTTGATGTCCTCCGCGACAGCGATCGGTGCGAGCTCCAGTTGCGCCTTGAAGTATGCGCGTGTGGTTTCGTTGAGAGCGATCGGAAACTGATAGGCGCCGATGCGGGCGAGTGCGCCGCTGAGCGCGTAAATCGGATTGGTCCGGGTCGGACGCGAGCTGTGTCCGCCGCTATCGGTGACCTCGAGCCGGAAATCCTGATAGACCTTCTCGCCAGCCTGGATCTGCAACGCAAGCGGCTTGTCGTGAGCGTCGAGCTCGCCGCCGGCACCCTCGTTCAAGGCAAATGCAGCCTTCATCGCATCCGGATGTTCCTTGATCAGCCAGGAAACACCGTTGAAGGTATCCGCTGTCTCTTCGCCGCATGTGAGTGCGAGACGGATCGAATGTCGCGGCGTGAAACCTTCCTTGCGATAGCGGATCAGGCTGTCGGTGAACACGGATGCCATCGCCTTGTCGTCGCTCGCGCCGCGCGCGTAGAACCAGCCCTTCTCTTCCGTGAGCTTGAATGGATCGCGCAGCCAGTCCGCCCGTTTCGCCTCGACAACATCGATGTGCGCGAGCAGCAGGATCGGCGCTGCGTTTGCATCGCTTCCCTTGAGCGTCGCGATCAGATTGCCGTCCTTGGGACGCGCCTGCGGTGCCCATACCGCGGTATCCGCGGCAGGAAAACCGGCCGCGACCAGACGCGCCTGCATTGCCTTTGCAGCCTCGGTGCAGCTGCCTGCGGAAAGCGTCGTGTTGATCTCGACGAGTTGCTTGTACAGGTCACGAAAAGCCTTCTCGTCCGCATCGGCCAGCTTCGCGTGCGCAGGAAGGGTGCATGCGGCGAGGATCGCTGTCAGTACGGTTGCCATACGCGCGTGGTTCATGCCGCTTCCTCTCGTGGTTCAAGCCGCCAGCATGGAACCTCCGGCCGAGATCAGCAAGCAACGACGCCCGTCAGCCAGCAAGGCTTCGACATGACTTGAATCGACTGTCGCGGCGCGAACCCGCGCGGCTGCGGTTGTGTGCGTCGGCTTATCGGAGCGCAACGGCTACCAGTCGGTGCGATCCGGCAGCAATCCGCGCAATTCGAGATCGGTCAGGTTGCGCCACTGGCCGACCTTCAACACGCCAAGCTTGATGTTGACGATGCGCACGCGGCGCAATTGCGTCACGCGATAGTTGAATGCCTCGGCCATCAGGCGGATCTGCCGGTTCATTCCCTGCGTCAACACGATGCGGAAGCCGAATTTCGCCAGTCGTGTCGCCTTGCATGGCTTGGTCATCTGGTGATGGACGCGCACACCGCGTGACATGCCGGTGAGAAATTCCGGTGTCACCGGCTTGTTCACGGCAACCAGGTATTCCTTCTCGTGCCGGTTCTCCGAGCGCAGGATTTCGTTGACGATATCGCCATTGCTGGTGAGCAGGATCAGGCCTTCGGAATCCTTGTCGAGGCGTCCGATCGGGAAGATACGCTCACGGTGATCGACGAAATCGACGATGTTGTTGTCGACCTCGCTGTCGGTGGTACAGGTGATGCCGGGCGGCTTGTTCAGCGCGATGTAGATGTGTTTGCGCGTTGCAGTCGCAGCGCGGCGCGCCAACAGGGGTTGGCCGTCGATGCGGACGTCATCGCCCTCCTCGACCTGCGAGCCCATGCCGGTCGGTTTGCCGTTGAGGGTGACACGCTTGTCCGCGATGAGGCGATCGGCCTCGCGACGCGAGCAGAAGCCGGTTTCAGCGATATGTTTGTTGAGGCGCATGCGTGCATTCTACGTTGCACATGCACGCAGCGCGAAACGCGCAACGTCGATGTGGTGGAAAACAGCCCCGTTTGGCGATCTCGCTCGATGACCCGGGAACCTCAGTTCCCGTTCCGGCGCAGCGGCCAACGCCCAACTATCCGGGAGGTAAAAAGGGCAGTGTCTGACGGTGAATCAACACGATTTCGTCCACGTCTCAACGCAGTGCCGGGTTCAGCGGCAAGGCCTGTCTATGCTCGGCATCGCGCGGCAGGGTCACACATCCGGAACGCGTGGTCTGCCACCCACGACCTTACCGCCAATCGCATCCAGCGCGACGCCGGATGCGATGCTCGTGGGCAAAGTGTAGATTGTCGCCACGACCAGCGACCACGAAATCGACCGAGGACCTTCATGAATCGCATCATCGGATTGGCCACTGCAGCGTTCCTGCTGGTCGCCTGCAAACCTGCGCAACGCCCCGATTCCACCTTGCATGCGGCCGAGGTGCATAACACGCTCGCGACGCAGACCGGCTTGATCCACGGCCGTGCGTTTTCTCTGGAGCGCATGCTGCTGGCGCCGGGCGCGACGCTCGAGGTGCAGCTGGTGGACGATCCAGCGGATGCGAAACAGACGGCAACGATTGCCAGCTCGCGTTTTACGGGTCTGCAGGGCCCGCCCTATGCATTTGCCCTGCCCTATGATGGCGCACGCATCGACCCGGGCATGCACTACGGTCTGCGCGCAACGCTGCGCGATGCGCA
>JBDSFA010000282.1:0-30578 GCA_039919785.1 Dokdonella sp.
ACAGTGGCATTCATCCCGGCGTCCTGCGCGCGCTCGATGCGAACGACCTGACGCATGAGCTGTGGAACTCCGAGCAAATGGGTGCGCGCGACCGCATGGGCAACTGGCCCAAGTTCAGTCCACCCACTATCGTTGGCGGGCGTGTCTACATGGGCTCCTTTCCGAGCGACGGTATTGGCTCGACGAAGGTCAGCACATTCGGCGTTTTTCCCACTCCCGATTTTTCCATCGCAGTGACGCCGCCAAACCCCGGCATCCATGCAGGCGACCGCGTGACCTACACGATTGCCATCGATTTCGCGCAAGGCTATTCCGGCACGGTCCACCTCGACTTGACCGGCCTGCCGCCGAACGCGAGTGGACTCTTCGCTGCCAACGACTTCACCGCACCTGGCACTACCACGCTCACCGTGCAGACCGACGCAGGCATGCTGACCGGCCTGAATCTGCTGAGTGTTACAGGCACGGACGGGACGCTCATGCACACGTCGAGCGCAGGCCTGCATACAAATGCAGCCGTGGCTGGCGCGGGTACGATCAGCGTGGATTTTGTCGGAACCGGCACACCGATGCTCGCGACCGAAACCGCTGGCGTCATCGCGACACCAAACTGGAACTCGGCGATTGGCGCGAGCGGCGCGACACTCGCGCTGGTGGACGAGACTGGTACCCCGAACGGCGCGACCATCGCCTGGAATGCGTCGGGACAGTGGAAGCCCGGCATCGCCGACACGGCCGCGGATTTTCATCTGATGAATGGATATCTCAATGCTTCGGGCGCAGCGACCAGCGTGACCGTTAGCGACCTGCCCGCGGAACCCTCCGGCTACTACGTCTACGTGTACGTCGATGGCGACAACCAGGCCCAGACACTCACCGGCAACTACGCCATCACCGGAGCGGGCGCACGCCCGGCGTCGATCGCGGTGACGGATTCCGCCAACGCGAACTTCGAGGGCACCTATGTGCGCGCCGACAACGGACCCGGCAACTATGCAGTGTTTTTCGTTTTTGGCACCGGCTTCACACTGACGGCCACTGCCGGCGCATCGAGCGCAAACAGCGCGAGTGCGCCATTGAACGCCCTGCAGATCGTGCGTGGCGACCGGCTCTTTGCCGATGGATTCGATGGATAGGAACACCCTTGGACCCGAATCCCGCGTGACTGATATCGTCTTCCCGTTGGCTGCTCGGACGCGTGCGGGTGTGTTGAACGGAAGCAAGACATGTCGCAGGCGTCGGCGGCACTGTTTATTTCGACCCATCTCTCCCGAACGTTCGGCGGCAAATCCCTCATCGACCGCTTTGTGTGATGTCAGTCACCTTTTCGGCTGCGCTGCGCTGCGTCTGCAAGACCGCGAGCGGACGGAGCAACACGATCCAAGGGGGTTTTCCACCATGAACGCATCATCGAAACTGCGCGATGACTGGAGACATGTCGCTACGGTCGAGATCGCCGACAAATCCGATGAGCTTGAACACGTCATCAATGATCACCCTTCCTGCTACCGCTTCAGACGTCACGAAGGATGCCCAGCGGGTTGCTCGTGGTTCGATATTCTGGTCGACTTCGGACTCGCCGACCGTCAAGCCGCACACGCCGCGTATGCGGTCCTCACGGCGGCCGAGCACGCGGCATGCAAGGGCATTTTTCATGGCTATCGTGTCGTCAGCGCACCCTACTGGGCCGAACTGGCGTACATCCTGGGTCATGACGGAGCCCGCATGCCGTTGCCTCTACCCGACGCCAGCCTTGCTGATGGGCGTGCCGGCCGCGCTGCAGCGGTTCGTGCGCAGGACCCTTCAGCCCGTGATTTGGCGCGCCCGACGCGCGTAGCCGGCCGCGGTTGATCCCAGAAAAAAAGCGCCGCCCATTAGCGCAAGGTGGGCCAAAGCCAATGCGAGCAGCGCGCAGATGATCGCGCTGCCTAGCAAGCGCTGCGCCATCTGGCGAAACGAAAACGCGGTTGAGAGTTTCAACTGACCGGTTGCTGCATTCGCGCGCGCCATCGCAGCAACGGAGAGAAGACTCTGCACATTCAAGCCAAGCGTGAAAGCGACAGCAACGATCAGTCCGCCGACGAAGAAAACGAACGCAGGCTCACCCAGCAAGAGTGAACCGAGCAGCAGGCTCCCGGCCAGAACGATCTGCGCGATCACGTACTTGAGCTGAAAACCGCGACTGAGCGTCTTGCGCCCTTCGACGACGACGATGGCCAGTACTTCGCTGGCAGCACGCGCACGTCGCGCGACGAGCTGGCTAGCTAGGAAAAGCACGCACCAGAAGGCGGCAGCGACCCATGCGTCGAACGGCAAGTGACTATTGACGATAGTCGAGAGATAACTTCCCAAGGATGACCTCAGTGTGGATTGCGTGGCCTCGCGATGCGGAAGCCAGTGGACAGTGCAAGGGATGCTGCGCGGAGGGCTGGTCGGCGGTCAAACTTCATCAACTTCCGCCGGCTGCGTGCGCCTCACCCAAGGAGTGCTCGTGAGTTGGGTCGTTCGCCATCACTGACTCTTCTGCGCAATCCAGTCATCGACCACGCGCTGCAACAACGCCAATGGCAGCGAGCCGTGAATCAGCACCTGGTCGTGGAACTCGCTCAGCACGAACCTCGACCCCAGCGCCTGCTTCGCTTTCTCGCGCAGTTCGAGGATCTTCAGCATGCCGGCCTTGTAGGCGAGCGCCTGACCCGGTTCGACGAAGTAGCGCTCGATCTCGGCGGTGACGTCGCTCTCGGCCATGCCGGTGTTGTCCATCATGTAGGCGATGGCCTGTTCGCGTGTCCAGTGCTTGTAGTGAATGCCGGAATCAACCACAAGGCGCACCGCACGCATCATTTCATCGCGCAGACGACCGAGATTGTCGAGCGGGTCTTTTTCGAAACCCAGTTCCCACGCCAGATGTTCCGAATACAGCGCCCAGCCTTCCGCGTACGCCGTGAACGGCAACACGCGCCGGAAGAACGGCACGTTCTGCAATTCCTGCGCGATCGAGATCTGGAAATGGTGGCCGGGAATACCTTCGTGGTAGGCCAGCGTACGCATTGCAAACTTCGGTGTTTCGTTCGTGTCGCGCATGTTGGCGAAGAACGTGCCCGGGCGGCTGCCGTCGAACGAGCCAGCCTCGTAGTACGCACCCGGCGCGGTCTTCTGTGCAAACTCCGGAATGGCCTTCACCTGCACTCCCAGCTTGGGACGCACATGGAATGCGTCGCCGAGGCCCGCGTTCACCTCATCCAGGATGGCCTGGTATTGCTTGAGCATCGCCGCCTTGCCTTCCGGCGTATTCGGAAACGTTGCATCGGGCGCATGCGCGAGCTGCTGCACGCGCGGACCTATCGGACCGTCAGCAAGCCCCTTCTCCTTGAGAATCGCATCCATTTCCGTGGATACGCGCGCTACTTCGGCGAGCCCGAGCGTGTGCACCTGCTCCGGCGTCATGTTGGTGGTCGTATGCATGCGCACACACCACGCGTAGTACGCGTCGCCGTCGGGCAGACTCCACGCACCTTCGTTCCTCTGCGCCTTGGGCTGCAGTTCGGTGAAATACTCGATCAGGTTGCGGTACGCCGGATACACGCTGCGATCGATTGACGCTTCCACGCTACCGAGCAAGCGCTCGCGATCGGCCTGCGTCAGCGCGTCCGGCGGGATCTTGTCGAGCCTCTCCTTGAAGCTGACGTAGAGCATGTGCTCCTTCGCTGGCGGCGCGATGAAGCCCTTCATTTCCGCGAGCACTTCCTCGACGGTAAATTTCGGCGGTATCACGCCCTTCGATTCGCGCAGCCTCAGACCTTCGAGTACCTGCGCGAATTTTTCGGGAAAGCGGTCGAGTCGCGCGATGTAGCTCTTCGCGTCATGACTGTTGTTGACCTGGTGGGTCTGCGCCATGAAGTTCGGCAGACTCGACTGCACGCCGAAGAGCTGGTTGACCGGGAAGTCGTGATCGCGAAAACGATCGCCATCGACCTGGGTGGCAAGGAAATAGTCGAGCACGTCATAGGACAGCTTCCCTTCGCTATCCAGCGCATTGCGGTCGTAGCGATGCAGGGTGTCGACGTCGGTACGCACCATGTCGGCCATGTCCGCTTCGTGCTGCGGCGACGCATCGTCGAACTTGCCGCTGTAGAAATCAGCCCACGGCGGCAGGATGCGCATGCTGCTGAGCAGCTCGGGACTTTGCAGCGCAAATTGTCCGAACACGCGTCCGTAGAACAGATTGATCGAATACGGCTTGAAGTACCAGACATGCACGAAGAATGCACCGCCCAGCAGCAGCGTTAGTACGATCAGTCGCAGCAGCCACTTCAAGACGGTACGCATCCAATCCCCCACCCGGGCAAAGCGCGGAGACTAGCGCAAGGAGGCAGAAATGACATCCGGCGGCAGCACAATCAGATATGGCCGAAAGCGGCGCCTATCCGGGTGAAACGCGTATCGAGACGCTGTCTGTTGTCCGGTGTTTCGAGCGCGATTTGGAATGTCGTCCGACGAAATAATTCGCGCCTTTGCGCGTACTTGCGCGCACGGCGATACGATCGCGTTCGGAAGCATTCGCCTGCATGACTAGCCGGAGCGGCGCTTTCGACCCGGCGCCGCAAAGCGCCGCGCAGGCAGTTTGGCGGCGTGTTGCTCCGCACTGTCATCGATTTCGCAGAAGGTCTTGTACAGCGTCGCAATGATGGCCTGTGCTGGGCCTTCAGGCAGTTCGTACCAAATTGTTTGCGCTTCCCGCCGGGTGTGCACAAGCCCTTCGTCGCGCAGTTTGGCCAGGTGTTGCGACAACGCAGACTGGCTCAGTTCGGGCAGGCGCTCATTGATCTGGCCGACGGACATTTCGCCGCGCACCAGCAGGCACAGTACGCGCAGACGCTGCGCGTTGCCCAACGCCTTGAGCAATCTCGACGCCTCCTCCGCGCGCGCGTGCATGGAGGTCAAATCAACACTGGTGGGCATCCTCATCGCGCCTGTTCCTCATTCGTTCCGGCTGAGCAGGAAGCGCCGGCTGCGGCATTCTAGCGTAGTTTGCTAATTAAGCACCTGCTAATGTATAGTGGTACCGTATAGGTGCTGGTTGACACATGTCAAGTTGATGGCTGCCTTTCTCGCGCAACCTGCATCCCGAAGAGCAAATCCGGAGGTTCTGATATGGCAAGGATCATCGTTCTCGGTGCAGGCGTCGGCGGCATGAGTGCCGCTTACGAACTCAATGCGTCACTCGGCAGCACGCACAAGGTCACCGTGGTGGGTGACGGCGGCCAATTCTCATTCACGCCATCCAATCCGTGGGTCGGCATCGGATGGCGAAATCCGCAAGACGTCCAAATCGACGCCGCCAAGGCGCTGGGGCCGCACGGCATCGAATTTGTCGGTGTACCGGCCAGCACAGTCCATCCAGAGGACAACCGTGTCGTGCTGGAAGACGGACGCGAACTCGACTATGACTATCTCGTCATCACCACGGGCCCGCGACTTGCGTTCGACGAAATCCCTGGTCTCGGGCCACATGATGGCTACACCCAGTCGGTCTGCACGACCCCACACGCGGCGACTGCGTGGCAGGCCTATCAGGAATTCCTCAAGAACCCGGGGCCGGTCGTCATCGGCGCGGCGCAAGGCGCGAGTTGCTTCGGGCCAGCCTACGAATTTGCGATGATCCTCGACACCGACCTGCGGCGGCGCAAGTTACGCGACAAGGTGCCGATGACGTTCGTGACCTCGGAGCCGTACATCGGGCACATGGGTTTGGGCGGTGTCGGCGATTCAAAGGGCTTGTTGGAAAAACAATTGCGCGAGCGCCACATCAAGTGGATCACCAACGCGCGCATCGACAAGGTCGAAGCCGGACAGATGCAGGTCAGCGAACTGGGCGAGCGCGGCCAGGAACCACAGCAGCATGTATTGCCATTTGTCTATTCGATGGTCATTCCCGCGTTCACCGGTGTGAGCGCGGTGCGTGGCGTGGAGGGCTTGGTCAATCCGCGCGGGTTCGTACTGATCGACAAGCATCAGTGCAATCCGACATTCCACAACATTTTCTCGGCTGGCGTGTGCGTGGCGATTCCACCGGTGGAAGTGACGCCGGTGCCAACCGGTGCACCGAAGACCGGTTTCATGATCGAGTCGATGGTCAGCGCACTGGCGGTCAACATCAAAGCCGCTGTTGATGGCAAGCCGGGCACCGCCGAGGCGACCTGGAATGCCGTATGCCTCGCCGACATGGGCGATAGCGGCGCGGCATTCGTGGCGATTCCGCAGATACCGCCACGCAACGTCACCTGGGCCAAGGAGGGTCGTTGGGTTCATTTGGCCAAGGTCGCGTTCGAGAAATATTTCATGCACAAGATACGTACTGGCAACGTCGAGCCGGTGTACGAAAAATACGTGATGAAGGCGCTGGGCATCGAACGGCTCAAATCCTGAATTCGGATAGTGAGCGCCCTCGCCCTCCGTTGCATACGATGAGAAGCCCGCCATGAACGGAAAGAACACCAGCAATCGTTATAGCTCGATGTCGATCTTCATGCACTGGCTGATGCTGGCGTTGCTCATCGCAGTGTACGTATGCATGGAGCTGCGCGAGTTCTACCCCAAGGGCAGCGACCTGCGCGAGGGCTTGAAGACGTGGCATTTCATGCTCGGTTTGAGCGTATTCGCGTTGGTTTTCGTGCGACTGGCGATCCGCTTGGCCACGCCGCCGCCGGGCATGTCACCGCAGATGCCCGCGTGGCAGCGACACTTCGCCGGTTTGATGCACGTTGCACTGTATGCGTTCCTGATCGTGATGCCGCTGCTGGGCTGGCTCACCTTGAGCGCCAGTGGCAAGACAATTCCATTCTTCGGCGTGGAATTGCCGGCATTGGTCGGCCCGGACAAAGCACTCGCAGGTTCTTTCAAGGAGATCCACGAAACCATCGGCACGATCGGTTACTACCTGGTGGGTTTGCACGCAGCTGCCGCGCTGTACCACCACTACTTCGTGCACGACGACACATTGCTGCGCATGTTGCCCCGGCGCGGCCGGCCCATTTAAATCGTCCAAGCGGCTGAACAGGATTCGCATACCTTCATCAAAGGAGAATCGCATGTCTATCGAACGCACGGTCATGGCCTTCGCCGGCGCCGTGATCCTGATCAGCGTCTGCCTGGCGCACTTCGTCTCGCCCATGTGGCTGTGGCTGACCGCCTTCGTGGGTTTTAACCTGTTTCAGTCCGCCTTCACCGGGTTCTGTCCGCTGGCCATGATCCTGCGCAAATTCGGCCTGAAGTCAGGCTGTGCATTTCCAAGCTGAGCCACGCATCGGGGTAGCACATGTACTACATCGTTGAATCGAACAAATCCTTCGAACAGGCCGCCACCGACCTCGACGCAGCCGTCAAACGCCATCAGTTCGGCGTGCTGCATGTGCATGATCTCGGCGCCACGTTGCGCAGCAAGGGCATCGCGTTCGCCGAGCAGTGCAAAGTGTTCGAAGTGTGCAGCCCGCGCCAGGCGGCTGCGGTGCTGGCCATCGACATGCGCCTCAACATGGCGTTGCCATGTCGCATCTCGGTCTATACCGAAGCGGGAAAGACGCACATCGGCTTGATCAAGCCGATTCCGATGCTCGGCATGCTTTCGACGGATCCTGCGCTCACGGCGATAGCGCGCGACGTTGAAGACGCAACCGTACGCATGGTCGACGAGGCGAAGTAGTGCGCATTACCTCGACAGGCAAAAGCGTGCGTGCGCTCGCGATGTCGATCGCACTTGTCGCGCTGGCAGCGTGTGGCGGCAAGGTGCCACCACCGTTGGCGAACCTGCCACCGCCCGCGCTGGAATCGACCACGCTGCACGCGCAGGCGCTGCCGACCGAACAGGCATGGGACGGTGTGGTCGAGGCCGTGAACCAGGTGGTGATCGCAGCGCAGACCAACGCACGCGTGGTCGAGCTGCCTTATGACGTCAACGACAATGTGGATAAAGGTGCCGTGCTGGTGCGCTTCAGCGATGTTGAGCAGAAATCGGCTCGCGCTGCCGCCCAGGCGCAAATCGCCGCGGCGCAGGCGGCCTACGCGGAAGCGCTTGCATCCTACGATCGCTTCGCAGCGATCTTTCCAAAGGGTTTCGTCGCCAAGGCGCAACTGGATCAAGAGCGCGCGCGCCGCGATGCCGCACTGGCGGCGTTGCAGTCGGCGCGGGCCCAGTTCAACCAGACCGACCAACAACTGGACTACACCGTGCTGCGCGCACCTTACGCGGGCATCATCACCCGCCGCTATGTGCACGTGGGTGAAGCGGTGCAGGCGGGACCACCGACACCGCAACCGCTGATCGCGCTGGTCTCCCTGGACGATCTGCGCGTTACCGTGCAGGTACCGCAAAGTGCGGTCGCCGCGATCCGCCAGTTCAACGCCGCCGAGGTCGTGTTGGATGGCGGCCGTCGCGTGGCTGCAACCAAGGTGACGGTATTTCCGTATGCCGATCCGAACACACACAGTTTCAGCGTGCGCCTGGAACTTTCCGGTGACCTCGGTGGCCTCTACCCCGGCGTGACGGTGAAGGTCGCGTTTGCCAATGGCAACGAGAAACGCATGCTGGTTCCAGATAGCGCGTTGGTCCGGCGCGGCGAACTGGTCGGTGCGTACGTGCTCGGTGAACACGCTGTCGCACTGCGCCAGGTGCGCACGGGCTTGCGTTACGGCGACAACGTAGAGGTGCTGGCTGGTCTCGAGGATGGTCAGCGCATCGTCACCGATCCGGCCGCCGCAGCGCGCTGGCTGACCGAGCATCAGAGCGGAGCGAAGCCATGAGTGAGCTGCGGCTCGGCTTCTCCGGTCGCATCGCGCGTGCATTCCAGGGTTCACCGCTGACGCCGATCCTGGCGATCGCAGCGCTGCTGCTGGGCTTCGTCGCGGTGCTGATCACGCCACGCGAGGAAGAGCCGCAGATCGACGTGACCATGGCCAACGTGATGGTGCCGCTTCCCGGCGCCGACGTGCGCGATGTGGAAAACCTGGTCGCGTTTCCGTTGGAGCAGAAGCTCTCGGAAATCGAGGGCGTCAAGCACGTCTATTCCGTCAGCCGCCCTGGCGTGGCGGTGATGACAGTGGAATTTCAGGTGGGTGTGCCGCGCCAGACCGCAATCGTGCGCTTGTACAACCAGGTATTCCAGAACCAGGGCTTCGTGCCACCGGGCCTTGGTGTCGGCCAGCCACTGGTGCGTCCGATGGGTATCGACGACGTGCCGGTGATGGCGCTCACGCTGTGGAGTGACGACCCGACGCAAGGCCCGACCCAGTTGGGCGAAGTCGCGCACACACTGGAGACCGAACTCAAGCGTGTACCCGGCACCCGCGATGTCTACACCATCGGTGCCCCCGAGCGCGCGGTGGTGGTTGAACTCGATGCGGCAAAGCTGGCGGCCTACGGCATGGCGATTGGCGATCTGTCAAACGCGCTTAAGGCGGCCAACGTGGTGACCCAGGCTGGCGATCGGGTGACGGCTGATCGCAATATACCGGTGACTGCCGGCAGCTTCCTGGCCGAGACGGCGGACGTGTCGACGCTGGTGATCGACCTGAAGAACGGTCAACCCGTGTTTCTCTCCGACGTGGCAAATATCCATCAGGGCGCCGATCTACCGAGCCGCTACGTCTGGTTCGGTGCGCCTGCTGGCAAACCAGGTCCCGCCACCGGCAACGCGCCAGCGATCACCATCGCGGTGGCCAAGAAGCCCGGCACCAACGCTGCCGACATCACCACCGCGATCGCCGCGCAATTGCATGCGTTGCGGGGCGTGGTGATTCCCGATGGCATGCATGTCGCGATCACGCGCGACTACGGCCAGACCGCGACTGACAAGGCCGACAAGCTCATCCACAAGCTCATGTTCGCCACCTTGTCGGTGGTGCTGCTGGTCTTGCTGGCACTGGGTTGGCGCGAAGCCATCGTCGTCGGCAGCGCGGTGATCATCACGCTTGCGCTGACCCTGTTCGCGTCGTGGGCGATGGGTTTCACCATCAACCGGGTTTCATTATTCGCGCTAATCTTTTCGATCGGCATTCTGGTCGACGACGCGATCGTGGTCGTCGAAAACATCCATCGGCACATGGCGCTGGGTGGGCGCACGTTGCGCGAAGCGATTCCCGAGGCGGTCAGCGAGGTCGGCGGTCCGACCATCCTCGCCACGTTCACGGTGATCGCCGCGCTGCTGCCAATGGCATTCGTATCCGGATTGATGGGGCCGTATATGCGGCCAATTCCGATCAACGCCTCGGCTGGCATGTTGCTGTCGCTGGCGGTGGCCCTGATCGTCACGCCGTGGCTGGCGCTGAAGCTGCTTGGCCATCACGTGGTTGACAAAGTGTCATCGGCGGCAGGCAACGGCCGCCTGCATCGCCTGTTCCATCACGTGATGCCTCCGTTTCTTGATGGCGCGCGCGCACCGCGTCGCCGACATTGGTTGTTTGCCGCGATGGGAATACTGGTGCTCGCCGCCGTGGGTCTGGTGGTGGCAAAGGCGGTGGTGCTGAAGATGCTGCCGTTCGACAACAAGTCCGAGTTCCAGATCGTAGTGGACATGCCCGAGGGCAGTACGCTGGAGCGCACCAATGGACTGCTTGGCGAACTCGCCCAGGCCGTTGCGAACCTGCCCGAGGTGAAGGACTGGCAAGGCTATGCCGGTACGGCCGCGCCGATCACGTTCAACGGTCTGGTACGTCAGTACTACCTGCGCAGCGGTGCGAACGTCGGTGATCTGCAGGTGAACCTGGTCGACAAGCATCTGCGCTCGCGGCAAAGCCACGCGATTGCGTTGGCGGTGCGTCCCGCCCTGGCAAGCATCGGTGCCCGCTATGGCGCATCGGTGAAGCTGGTGGAGGTACCGCCCGGACCTCCGGTCATTGCGCCGATCGTGGCCGAGGTTTACGGACCCGACTACGCGACGGTGCGCAAGGTCGCGCTGGGACTTGAACAGGATTTCATGGCGAATCCGGATATCGTCGACATCGATACCAGCGTGGAAGCGGATGCGCCGCGCGAGGTGCTGGTGGTCGATCGCGAACGCGCGGCACGACTCGGACTGGATCAGGCGTCGGTTGCGCAGGCGCTGCGCACCGCCTTGTCCGGCGACGATGCCACGTATCTGATGGACGGCCACGCCAAGTACGCAGTGCCGATCCGGTTGCGTTTAAGCGCGGGTGACCAGGCGGCAATGAGTCAACTGCTGGCCTTGCGTGTGCGTGCTCAAGGCGGGGCACTCGTCGCACTGTCCGAGGTGGTGAGTGCGCAACCAGCCAACTGGGAAAAGGCGATCTACCACAAGGATCTGTTGCCGTATGCGATGGTCACCGGCGACGATGCTGGCCACACCGACAGTCCGCTGTATGGCATGTTTTCGCTGGTCGGCAAGCTCGACCACGACAAGGTTGCCGGGCAATTGCTGCAGCAGCATTTCATCGCGCAGCCCACCGACACCACCCATGCGTCGGTGAAGTGGGACGGCGAATGGCAGATCACCTACGAGACGTTCCGCGATATGGGCCTGGCGTATTCGGTAGGCTTGCTGCTGATCTACCTGCTGGTGGTCGGCCAGTTCAAGAGCTACGTCGTGCCCCTGATCATCATGGCGCCGATCCCGTTGACCGTGATTGGCGTGATGCCCGGACATGCACTATTCGGCGCGCAATACACCGCCACCTCGATGATCGGCATGATCGCGCTGGCCGGCATCATCGTGCGCAATTCGATTTTGTTGATCGACTTCATCAACCACTCGCTGACCGCGGGTCAGACGCTGCGCGAGGCGGTGATTGATGCCGCGGCGGTGCGCGCCAAACCCATCGTGCTGACGGGCCTCGCGGCGATGATCGGCGGTTTCTTCATCATCGACGATCCGATCTTCCAGGGCTTGGCCGTGTCGTTGATCTTTGGCATTCTCGTGTCGACCGCACTGACCCTGATCGTTATCCCGCTGCTCTACTACGGATGGCTAAACCGCGGCACACCGAAGGAGGTGAAGGCGTGAAGTGCTTGGTTATGGCCTTGGCCGTGCTCGCAGCTTCTTCCAATGGCAGCGCTGCCACGCCTGATGAAGGCGCAACCGATGCGCTGACACGTGCACAAGCGGCGGCAACGGATTTCAGTGCCCGTCTTCGTCAGGCACTGCAGAAGGAAATCGCAGAGAAAGGCGTGGCTGCTGCGGTGGATTTCTGCCGTGCTGAGGCGCCCGTCATCGCAACTGCCGTGATGGCAGAACACGATGTTCGCCTGGGGCGGGTCGCGCTGCAGGGGCGCAACCGCAATCCGGCCAATGCGCCGGGAGGTTGGCAAGCCGCGGCACTCAGCCAGTTCCGGATGTCCTTCGAGCAAGGTGTCGCAGCGGCAGACCTCGTGTTCGTGCAGCGCGATCACCTGCCCGCGGATACGCAACTTCGGTTGCTGCGCGGCATTGCAATGGAGCGACCCTGTCTTGCCTGTCATGGGCACGATATCGCCCCGCCGGTCGCCCACGCAATCGCGCGCAATTATCCAGACGATGGTGCTACCGGCTTCGAGATGGGCGACCTGCGTGGCGCGCTGTGGGTTGAGGTGCCAGCTGCGAAGTCGGCATCACGCTGATCCGTACACAGCGGTGCGGTCGCTACAAACGAACCGTTCTGCGGATTTGCAACGGAGCCATGTCAATGAGCGAGACCGAGCAATTCACCCTCACCCTGACGCAGGAATCGGATTACGTCTTCCGCATCGAATTCGACGATAGCGCGATTCCTGCGCTGCACACCGATGAGTCCCCGCCCTTGGGCAGCGACAGCGGCCCCAATCCCTCGCGCATGCTGGTTGCGGCCGTAGCGAATTGCCTCAGCACGAGCCTGTTGTTTTCGCTGCGCAAGTACAGGAACAAACCGGGTGTCATCGTCGCCCGCGCCACCGCGCGACTGGAACGCAACGAACAGAAGCGCCTGCGCGTCGCGCACATCGGCGTCGCCATCGAACTCCCGGAAGCCGCCGCAGACTACGCGCAGATCGAGCGACTGCTGCAGCGGTTCGAGAATTTCTGCGTGGTCACCGAAAGCGTACGCGCAGGGGTTCCGGTTGACGTAACTGTGAAGGACGCCAACGGCGTCGTGTTGCACGATAGCGCGCAAGCGGCATGACCGAGCATGCGCCACTACAAACCGATTCCAAGGCTGTGTGCGCGTCGGCAACCATGTGAAGGCCAACCAGGATCAGACCGGAATGGCACTGACTTAACGCGCCAGCCAAGTAATTTCGTAATCCCGGCGGAGGCCGAGATCCATTTTCAGGTGGTCAAGATCAAGATGGATCCCGGTTTGATCAGCCATTCGGCTGTTAAAAGCCGCCGGGATGACGACGCTAAGTCAGTGCCATTCGGATCAGACCGGTAGCTGCACGGATGTGGCTGCAGCTACCGCTGTAGTCAACAGAACTGCAGCACGTTGCCGGCACGATCGAACGCGGCAAAGTCGGCCACGCGACCGTTGTTGATGGCGTTGACCATGAAACGCAGCGGCTGCACCGCCTCGTCGGCGCTGGGCGCGACCCCTGCCCGTCCGGGCAAGCTCGCAACGAATACGATGTCCCAGGTCAAGCCGGTCTGTTCCGACTCCAGCACCAGTTTCTGGAAACTTTCGACTTCCTCTACCGCCTTGTCCACGCACAAGCTCGGCGAGAGGGTTCCCCCCTGCTTTGCATCGAAGCGCTCGCGCTGATCTGTGGTTGCCGCGTCAGGCAGCTCGACTTTCGCAAACGTGAAAAGCAGCCGCTGCGGCTCGGCTTGCTCGCGCGCGGCGTGGAGAAAATCCTGAAAACTGCTGAGCATGATGCGAATGCCCTGATTGGTAATGGCGGCACGCTACCACGTCATGCCATCCGCTCGGGATGCATGCGGCATTTTGTATCGCTTGCGGCTCAGGCGCGTCCGTTCTTGACGCGGATCAAGGGGCGCCGCCGCAAGCCTCGCTATTCTGCTTGGCAAGCGGAAGGTGCTTCCGCCAGCGCTCCAGCCTTGATGCCTGTGTCCGTTCGTTGGATATGGCGTCTTGGCCGTGACCTTCGGGTCGCCAGGGTCGATCGGGAAACGGATCGGCTCCCCCTAATGGAAGGAGATCATGCACGCCATCGTCGATCGCCACGGACGATCTTTTCCGTACTTGCGCCTCTCTCTGACCGAGGCGTGCAACTATCGCTGCAGCTATTGCCTGCCCGATGGCTATCAGGTGGATGGCCGTCCCAAGTTTCTCGCGCTGCCTGAGATCGAGCGCCTGGTGCGCGGATTTGCAGCACTCGGCATGAGCAAGATCCGCCTGACCGGTGGCGAGCCTAGCCTGCGCAAGGATCTTCCGCTGATCATTGTCGCCGTGGCTGCGTTGCCACGTATCCGCAAGATTGCGCTGACCACCAACGGTTGCCTGCTGCCGCGCCATGTGGGGATCTGGCGTGCGGCCGGACTGACCGCGCTCAACGTCAGCCTCGATAGTCTCGACCCGACGCGTTTCCGCGCCATTACCGGGCACGATCGATTCGCGGAAGTCACCGAAGGTATCGACATCGCGCTGGGACTCGGCTTCGATGCGGTGAAAATAAACGCCGTGCTGTTACGCGATTGCAATGACGACGAGTTGCCGTCATGGCTCGACTACCTGCGTGAACGCGACATTGCCGTGCGCTTCATTGAACTGATGCGCACCGGCGACAACCGCGAATACTTTGAACGCCATCATGTGCGCGCGACGCTGTTGCAGCAGCAGTTGTTGCAAGCGGGCTGGCATCTGCAGGCTCGCACGGCGGATGCCGGTCCAGCGCTGGAATATTCGCACCCGGATTACCGTGGGCGTATCGGAATCATCGCGCCCTACTCCCGCGATTTCTGTGCCGGCTGCAACCGCCTGCGTGTGACCGCGCGGGGCGATTTGCGCCTGTGCTTGTTTGGCGATTTCGGCATCGCGTTGCGGCCGTTGCTTCAATCCGATGCGGATCACGACGCGCTGGTTGCGCGGATCTCAACCCAGCTCGGCCTGAAGGCCGCAGGCCACGGATTGCATCAGGGGTTGACCGGGATCACGCCGCATCTCGCATCCATTGGAGGTTAGGCATGTCGTCGACCAGCAAAGCACCTCGCAGGTTTAGCAGGATCGACATCCGCGATCATCGGCCAGCGATAGCTGACGTGTCGACCACATCGAACAAGCACCGCAGCCCGATCTGGAAGCAGGAGCAGTACGCGGATGGCGACAGTGAATGGAGCGAGGCGTGTTCGCTGTGCGAGTCGCATGACGAGACCAGGACCTATCCAGCCAACGCGACGGTGAGTTGAAATGAAACTGCAAATAAATGGGCAGCAAGTGCGTTTGCGCATCGACGAGGAAGAGTTGCAGAAATTGTCCAGCGGCAATGCACTGGTGGCCACGACGGTATTGCCGGCGGGGGCAAGCTTCGGCTGGCAGTTGCGACTCCATGCGGGAATGGAGGCACACCTGGCTTCCGATGATGCGGGCTGGCGCGTCGACTTGCCGATCGCAGCCGTCAATGCCTATGTCGAACGTCTGCCCTGCAAGCAGGGCTTGGACTTCACATTGCCCACGGACAGCGGGACGTTGCTGGAGCTTGTGTTCGAGGTCGACGTGCGCGACAGCGTGCGGCAGCGTGGAGCACCATCGCGACGCGAATGAAGTGCCGCCAGATGTAGCGCGTAGCGCAGGCGCTGCGCGCAGGTAACCGGTTGAAGCCCTCCGCTTGCTACAGCCTGTCACGGCATCACGCTGCGGCATCGCGCCGCAGTCTTGTGCAGCCAATCTCCGTTTCGCACTCCTCAGCTAGGCATCCGCAGATCACCGGAATGCAGCAGTGGCCAGGAGTTACGTCGGCTTTTCGCGCCGAACACGGAGATATTCGCTAAAGGGGACCAAATTGGTCGGGATTCAATCACTTGACGGGCGTCAAGAGGACGACTCAAAAGCTCGACTAGTCTGCTATGGCCCGGATGGCGGCGGATGCACGAAGCGCACCACTTTCCCCGGCTGCGCAGACTTCGCACGACAGAATTGAGGTATGGAAACATCAACGGCAATCCTTCTCCTGCGGACACGTGGCGCCATCCACAAATGGCCTCGGGAAGATGCCGCGTCCTGGGCAGTGCCGGGCAACCGCGTGTTCAAACGCCATGTCGCCCTCTCCATTGCGTTTCTCGTGTTCGCGATCTGGGTGATGTTCTCCGCGGTGGCGGTGAGACTGCTGCTGGACTTCCGTTTTCCGCCCCCCCCATTGGTCCTGATGATCGCTCTGCCGGCGCTGGCAAGTACCACGCTGCGCACGTTGATCGCTTTTCATATCGCATGCGTGGCCGTCACCTGGTGGCGGTACTCGCGACGCGAGGCTGGAGTGCCGTGCTGAAACCTGCAATCAATTCGCGTGTACGCAACACCGTTGTCATTGATCTTAGAGAGGTTCTCCAATGAGCTATTTCCTCGACCGGCTGCAGTTTTTCAAGCGCAACACGAGTACGTTTGCCGACGGTCACGGTATTACGCGTGATGACAACCGCGATTGGGAGAACAGCTACCGCGCGCGTTGGCAGTACGACAAGATCGTGCGCTCGACGCACGGCGTGAACTGCACCGGCTCGTGCAGCTGGAAGATCTATGTCAAGAACGGTTTGGTGACTTGGGAAACCCAACAAACCGACTATCCGCGCACACGCCCTGACTTGCCCAATCACGAACCACGCGGCTGCCCGCGTGGCGCCAGTTATTCGTGGTACCTGTACAGCGCGAACCGCCTGAAGTATCCGTTGGTTCGCGGTGCGCTACTGCGCATGTGGCGAGAAGCGCGCAAGTCCATGTCGCCAGTTGATGCGTGGGCAAGCATCGTCGAAGATCCGATCAAGGCGAAGGAATACAAGACCCGTCGCGGCATGGGTGGGTTCGCGCGGGTGCGGTGGGACGAGGCCAACGAGATCATCGCCGCCTCGAACCTCTACACGACCAAGCAATACGGTCCGGATCGCGTCATCGGTTTTTCGCCGATCCCGGCGATGTCGATGATTTCCTATGCGGCCGGCGCGCGCTATCTGTCGTTGCTCGGCGGGGTCTGCCTGTCATTTTACGACTGGTATTGCGACCTGCCACCGTCCTCGCCGCAGGTGTGGGGCGAGCAGACCGACGTGCCCGAATCGGCTGACTGGTACAACAGCCGCTACATCATCGCGTGGGGTTCCAACGTGCCGCAGACGCGCACGCCAGATGCCCACTTCTTCACCGAAGCGCGCTACAACGGCACCAAGACGGTATCGGTCTGCCCCGACTATTCCGAACTTGCGAAACTCACCGATCACTGGCTGCATCCGAAGCAAGGCACCGATGCCGCGCTCGCATTCGCGTTCGGTCATGTCATTCTCAAGGAATTCCACGTTGACAAGCCATCGCAGTATTTCACCGACTACTGCCGGCAATACTCCGACATGCCGCTGCTGGTTCGTCTGGAAAAACGTGACGATGGCCGGCTGGTGCCGGAGCGCTTCCTGCGCGCCAGCGATCTGGGTGGCCTGGGCGAAGCCAACAATCCCGAATGGAAGACCCTGGCCTATGACGAGGCCAGTGGCGAGCTGGCAATCCCGAATGGCTCGGTCGGTTTTCGCTGGGGTGAAAAAGGCAAGTGGAATATCGAGGAAAAGGATAGCGCGGGCCGCGGAACGCGTTTGCGTTTGAGCCTGAAGGAATTCGAGCAGGGCATCGAAGCGGTCAGCTTCCCGTATTTCGGCGGTATCGAGCACGAGCACTGGACTTCCTCGAAGTTCGAGGACGTTCTCGAACGCAATATTCCCGTACGCAAACTGCAACTCGCGGATGGCAAGGAGTGGGCGGTCGCGACGGTTTACGATCTGCTGTTGGCGCAGTACGGCGTCGATCGCGGATTCGGTGGCGCTAATGTCGCTGCCAGTTTTGATGACAACGTGCCGGGGACACCGGCCTGGCAGGAAAAAATCACCGGCGTGCCACGCCACGACGTGATTGAGATCGCGCGTGAGTTTGCCCGCACTGCCGACAAGACGCATGGTCGCAGCATGATCATCGTTGGCGCCGGCATGAACCACTGGTTCCACAACGACATGAACTACCGTGGCCTGATCAACATGTTGATCATGTGTGGCTGCATTGGCCAGACCGGTGGCGGCTGGGCGCACTACGTTGGTCAGGAAAAGCTGCGTCCGCAAACCGGCTGGCAGCCGCTGGCGTTCGGCCTGGACTGGAGCCGTCCGCCACGCCAGATGAATGGCACTTCGTACTACTACTTCAACACCGACCAGTGGCGTTACGAGAAGGTCAAGGTCGCCGAGCTGCTGTCGCCATTGGCCGACCCGAAAAAGTATTCGGGTTCCATCGCCGACCTCAACCTGCGTGCGGTCCGCATGGGCTGGCTGCCGTGTGCGCCCCAGCTCGATCGCAATCCGCTGCAGGTGGCGCGCGATGCCTCCGCATCCGGGCAGTCCGCCGCCGATTATGTGGTCGACAAGCTGAAGACGGGTGGCCTCGATTTCGCCTATGCCGATCCGGACTCGCCGCAAAACTTCCCGCGTGCGATGTTCGTTTGGCGCTCCAATCTGCTCGGCTCTTCCGGCAAAGGCCACGAGTACATGATGCGGCACATGCTCGGCACCAAGCATGGCCTTCAAGGCAAGGACCTCGGCGAGATGGGCGAGGTCAAGCCGGAAGAAATCAAGTGGCGCGATGAAGCGCCCGAAGGCAAGCTCGATCTTCTGGTCACGCTCGATTTCCGCATGTGCACCACCGCGTTGTATTCAGACGTGGTGCTGCCAACTGCGACCTGGTACGAGAAGAACGACCTCAATACCTCGGATATGCATCCGTTCATCCATCCGCTGACCAAGGCGGTGGATCCAGCGTGGGAATCGCGCAGCGACTGGGACATCTTCAAGGGCATTGCGCAGGCCGTCAGCGCGATGGCGCCAGGCGTGCTCGGTGTCGAGCAGGACATCGTGCTGGTTCCAACCTTGCACGACACTCCCGGCGAACTGGCGATGCCGTTCGACGTACGCGACTGGAAGAAGGGTGAGTGCGATCCAATCCCGGGCCGGACCATGCCCTCGATCCACGTGGTCGAGCGCGACTATCCGAATCTCTACAAGAAATTCACTTCGCTCGGCCCGTTGCTCGAGAAGTTCGGCAACGGCGGCAAGGGTATGCAGTGGGATACGAAGGAAGAAGTCGAGTTCCTCGGCAAGCTCAACCACAGCGTATGCGAGGAAGGCATCAGCAACGGTCGTCCGCAGATTGAATCGGCGATCGACGCCTGCGAAGTAGTGCTGACTCTGGCGCCGGAAACCAACGGCCATGTGGCGGTGAAGGCGTGGGAGTCATTGGGCGAATTCACCGGCCGTGACCATACCCATCTGGCCAAGGGCAAGGAGCATGAGGCGATCCGCTTCCGCGACATCGTCGCGCAGCCGCGCAAGATTATTTCTTCGCCGATCTGGTCGGGCCTGGAAGACGATCATGTCAGTTACAACGCCGGCTACACCAACGTTCACGAGTTCATTCCGTGGCGCACCCTGACCGGACGCCAGCAGTTCTATCAGGATCACGAATGGATGATCGCGTTTGGCGAAGGCTTCATGAGCTATCGCCCGCCGGTCGACACCAAGACGGTCAAGCCATTGCTCGACAAGCGCGGCAATGGCAACAAGGAGATCGTGCTCAACTGGATCACGCCGCACCAGAAGTGGGGTATCCACAGCACCTACAGCGACAACCTCATCATGCAGACGCTGTCGCGTGGCGGCCCGATTGTGTGGGTCAGCGAAGATGATGCGCGGGCGGCGGATATTGTCGACAACGACTGGATCGAGCTGTTCAACGTCAATGGTGCGATCACTGCGCGTGCCGTGGTCAGCCAGCGTGTGATGCCGGGTATGGCGATGATGTATCACGCCCAGGAACGCATCATCAACATTCCTGGTTCTGAAATCACCGGCACCCGCGGTGGCATCCACAACTCGGTGACCCGCGTACTGCTCAAACCAACGCACATGATCGGCGGCTACGCGCAGTTGTCGTATGGCTTCAATTACTACGGCACCTGCGGCACCAACCGCGACGAATTCGTGATCGTGCGCAAGATGAAGATGATCGACTGGCTGGACGGCGAAGCGCCAGCGATGACCGCCGAGGAGATTGCCTGATGAAAGTGCGCGCACAGATCGCGATGGTGCTGAACCTCGACAAGTGCATCGGCTGCCACACCTGCTCGATCACCTGCAAGAACGTGTGGACCTCGCGCGAAGGGGTTGAATACGCGTGGTTCAACAACGTCGAAACCAAACCTGGCATCGGCTATCCGAAGGAATGGGAAAACCAGGACAAATGGAATGGCGGCTGGATACGCACCCGCGCCGGAAAACTGGTGCCCAAGGCCGGTGGCCGCTGGCGCATGCTGGCGAAGATCTTCGCCAATCCGGATCTGCCGCAGATCGACGACTACTACGAGCCGTTCGATTTCGACTACCAGCACCTGCACGAAGCGCCGGACGTCAAGCACCAGCCGACTGCGCGACCGCGTTCGCAGATCACCGGTCAACGCATGCAGAAGATCCACTGGGGTCCGAACTGGGAGGAGATTCTCGGCACTGAATTTGCCAAGCGCTCGAAGGACAAGAACTTCGACGGCATCCAGAAGGAGATTTACGGCGCTTTCGAAAAGACCTTCATGATGTATCTGCCGCGCCTGTGCGAGCACTGCCTGAATCCGGCGTGCGTGTCGGCGTGTCCGTCCGGCGCGATCTACAAGCGCGAGGAAGACGGCATCGTGTTGATCGACCAGGACAAATGCCGCGGCTGGCGCATGTGCGTGTCGGCGTGCCCATACAAGAAGATCTACTACAACTGGAAGAGCGGAAAATCCGAGAAGTGCATCTTCTGCTACCCGCGCATCGAGATGGGCGAGCCGACGGTGTGCGCGGAAACCTGCGTCGGTCGCATCCGCTATCTGGGCGTGATGCTGTACGACGCCGATCGCATCCAGGAAGCGGCGGCGGTACCCGCGGAAAAAGATTTGTACCAGGCGCATCTGGACATCTTCCTCGACCCGTTCGATCCCAAGGTAATTGAGGCGGCGCGCAAGGAAGGTATCCACGACAACTGGCTGGAAGCGGCCAAGGCGTCGCCTGTTTACAAGATGGCGATCGAGTGGAAACTGGCGTTGCCGCTGCACCCGGAGTACCGCACGTTGCCGATGGTCTGGTACGTGCCACCGCTGTCGCCGATCCAGTCAGCGGCCGAGCGCGGCCGCATCGGCATGACCGGCGAACTGCCCGACATCGCCTCGTTGCGGATTCCCGTGCGCTATCTCGCCAACATGCTGACCGCCGGCGACGAGGCACCGGTGGTGCGCGCATTGGAACGGATGATGGCGATGCGTGCATGGCGGCGAGCGAAGAACGTCGATGGCGTCGAAGATCTCAAGGTGCTTGAGCAGGTAGGCCTCACGGTAGCTCAGGTGGAAGAGATGTATCGCTACCTCGCGATCGCCAACTACGAGGACCGCTTCGTGATCCCGACCGCGCATCGCGAGTACGCCAACGATGCGTTTGGTGAACGTGGCGGTTGCGGCTTCACGTTCGGCAACGGTTGCAGTGGTGACAGCCCGGCCGATCTGTTTAGTCAGCGCAAGACGACCACCTATGCCGTGCACCCGAATCGGCAGGAAAAAGAAGAGGTGACGCCATGAGCCTGCTGAAACTGATCGGCGTGCTGCTGGACTATCCCGAAGACGAGTTGTGGCAACACGGTGGCGAGTTACTCGATGCGGTGAATGATCCAGCGCTGCCGGCAGCATGGCGTAAATCGCTCGCCGCGTTCGCGCGCAACCTGCTCGACACCGATTCTCTGACCGCGCAGGACGATTGGCTGTGCACGTTCGACCGTGGACGCTCGATGAGCCTGTTGTTGTTTGAACACATCCACGGCGAATCGCGTGATCGCGGCCAGGCAATGGTTGATTTGATCGAGGCCTATCGCAAGAACGGTTTCGAGCTGAGCGCCAAGGAATTACCGGACTACCTGCCGCTGGTGCTGGAATATCTCTCACATCGACCGGAGGAAGAAGCGCGCGACTGGTTGCACCACGTCAATCAGATCGTCTCGCTGCTCGCCGCGCGGGCCAGTGAGCGCAAGAGTCCATACGCCGTGCTGTTTGAAATCCTGGTGGAGCTGTCTGAAGGCAAACTCGAACTCGGTGCGCTGCGAGGTCGCGTCAGCGCGGAGCCACGTGACGACACGCCCGAGGCGATGGATCAATTGTGGGAGGAAGAGGCCGTGCGTTTCGGTGCCGACGCGCCCTCCGACGACTGCTCGCCACCCGGACGCAAACCCCGTCCTTCCGCCGCCGCGCAGGTGCAGCCATGAATTATCTTGATCAATTCGCTTTTCAACTGTACCCGTACATCGCAATCGCGGTGTTCTTCATTGGCAGTTGGGCGCGCTTCGATCGCGCGATGTACACCTGGCGCACCGGCTCCAGCCAGTTGCTGTCCAGCCGTGGCATGCGCATCGGCAGCAACTTGTTCCATGTCGGCATCCTGGCCGTGCTTGGCGGCCATCTGGTCGGTCTGCTGACGCCGCACTGGATCTATGAAGTGTTCATCACCGCGCCGCAGAAACAGTTGCTGGCGATGGTGGTCGGTGGCGTGTTCGGTGTGATGTGCCTGGTTGGCCTCATCATCTTGCTGGTGCGTCGATTGACCAACCCTCGCGTACGCGCGACCGGTACCCTCGGCGACACGCTGATCCTGATCGCGCTGTTGCTGCAACTGCTGCTGGGCTTGTACTCGATCGTGCTTTCGACTCATCACCTGGATGGCACCGTGATGATCGCGCTGGCCGAATGGGCGCAGCACATCGTGACCTTCCGTTGGGGCGCAGCGAGCTATGTGGTGGGCGTCAGCTGGGTCTACAAGGCGCACATCTTCCTTGGCATGACCTTGTTCCTTATCGCGCCGTTCACGCGCCTGGTGCATGTCTGGAGTATCCCGGTCAGCTATCTGTGGCGTCCGTATCAGGTGGTGCGCAAACGCCAGGCGGCGCTGCGCTATGGGCAGGGGGCGTAATCATGGCCCTGCACAAGCCAGTAGCGCGAATCATTCCGCTGACCATCATCGATTCGACCAAACCGGTGACGCAAGAAGCCAGCGAGCACCAGCACGACCACAAGGATGAGGGCCCGCGCTCGCTGGGACAGCCTGCGCCATGCTATCTGTTCGTCGCCGATACGCCGATCAGCGAAGCGCAGATTGCGCAGGAAATGCAGCACCATCGCGCGATTACGCCGGAGCATTCACGTGCCGGCGCCGCGCGTGCGTTGGTGGTACGCGAATTGCTGCGCAAGGAAGTGCAGCGGCTTGGCCTCGATAAGGAAATCCAGTCCGGCAGTCAGGAAACGGCGGAAGAAGCCGGCATTCGAACGCTACTTGAGCGCGAGCTTGAGGACCGCGTGCCCAGCGAAGACGACTGCCAGCGCTACTACGAACAAAACCGCGATCACTTCCACGCACCGGATCAGATTCGCGTGCGGCATATCCTGTTGGGCGCAGCGGCCGATGATGTCACCGGTCGCATCCGGGCGAGCGCCGAAGGCGAGCGACTGCTGGCCGAACTGAAGGCCAATCCCGCGTTGTTTACCGACTTCGCAATGCGCCATTCGGACTGCCCGTCGAAAGATCAAGGCGGTGATCTGGGCTGGTTGCAGCGCGGCCAGACCACGCCGGAATTCGATCGCCAGGTCTTTCGCCTGCGCGAAGGGATGGCGGGATTCCCGGTGGAATCGCGCTGGGGCTACCACCTCGTCTGCGTCGATGAGATCCAGCCCGGCGCGGCGCAGGAGTTCGACGCTGTGCACACGCAGATATCCGACTATCTGGAATTGCAGGTGCGCCAGCGCGAACTGCAGCATTACCTGATTGGCCTGAAGGAGCACTACGAGGTACGCGGCCTGGACGAGATCGAGGCATTGGCCAGCGCCTGATGCAGAGGTCGCGCGTTTCCACAACAAACCTGGCCGATCCCTGGTGGATCGGTCCTCCCCTGCCCTGCACAAACCGGATGTCCCGCCATGCATGACCCGAGCGTTGTTTCACATGGCCAGCAGCAACGCGCACTGTGGCTCAGCACGTTTGCGTTCACCGTGTGTTTCGCGGTGTGGACAATATTTTCAATCATTGGCATCCAGATCAAGCAGCAACTGGGTCTCAATGAAACCGAGTTCGGCCTGCTCATCGCCACCCCCATCCTCACGGGCTCGCTGACCCGATTCTTCCTCGGTATCTGGGCCGACCAGTACGGTGGTCGCCGCGTGCTTGCAGCGGTGATGCTGTGCGCGGCGGTGGCGACCTGGATGCTTTCCTACGCGCATACCTACACCCAGTTTCTGGTTGCGGCCTTGTTCGTCGGCATTGCCGGCGGCTCGTTCTCCGTTGGTGTGGCCTATGTGTCGAAGTGGTTCCCGGCGAGCAAGCAAGGCACCGCATTGGGTGTATTCGGCGCGGGCAATGTGGGCGCTGCGGTCACGAAATTGTTGGCGCCTATGGTGATGGTCGCCTATGGCTGGATCATGGTCAGCCACGTCTGGGCGATCGCGATCGCGATCACCGGCGTGCTGTTCTATCTGTTCAGCGAGGAAGATCCTTCGCTGGCGGAGCGGCGCAGATCCGGCATCAAGCCGATGTCGTTCCGCGAACAGATGGTGCCGTTGCGCAACCTGCAGGTTTGGCGCTTCGCTCTCTACTATTTCTTCGTGTTCGGCGGTTTTGTGGCACTCGCACTATGGCTGCCGCACTTCCTGACCGGGGTCTACGGTTTGGACGTAAAGACTGCTGGTCTCCTGGCGGCGTGCTACTCGATACCGGCCAGCGTCTTCCGCATCGTCGGCGGCGTGTTATCCGACCGGATCGGCGCGCGCAAGGTGATGTACTGGACCTTCGGTGTAGCTGCCGCGTGCACATTCGTACTCGCCTATCCGGACACGCACTATGTGGTGAAAGGCATTCGCGGCGACATCCCATTGCACCTGGCGATTGGCGTGGTTCCCTTCACCATCGTGGTGTTCGTGCTCGGCTTCTTCATGTCGCTCGGCAAGGCTGCGGTTTACAAACACATCCCGGTCTACTATCCGGACCACGTTGGCTCGGTGGGCGGCGTGGTCGGCATGATTGGCGGTCTGGGTGGCTTCCTGTTGCCGATTTCATTTGGCGCGCTGAATGACCTGACCGGCGTGTGGACCAGCTGCTTCATGCTGCTGTTCTTGTTGGTAGCCGCTTCGCTGGCGTGGATGCATTTCGCGATTCGGCGCATGGAAAGTCAGCACTTCCCGGAGGTGGGCAGCGAGACCGATCTGCCGGAGATCATGAATGCCGCAGCGGTGGCGCGGGGTCGGTGAGCGGTTTTTAGGGGGATGTGCCCGGGGCAGACGTGACCCTTCTTCCACGGGCAGCTGAGACGCAAGCGCCTTCGTGCGCTTTCGGCGCGCGAGATACTTCTTCCAATTCAATCATGATCCGGCACCAAGACCAGCCGATAACCCGATGCTTTGGCCACCTTCATGGTGTTGGCGAGGCTCGGGTTGCCTTCGCCGGAGAGCGCCTTGTATAGCCCCGCGCGAGTCATGCCGGTGACTTCGGCTAGTTGGCTCATGTTGCGTGCACGTGCCACGGTGCCCACGGCTTTGAGCATGAAGGCTGCATCGTTGGGTGCTTGTTCCGCGCAAGCCTCCAGATAGGCCGCAATCTCAGCTTCGGTCGTGAGGTAATCGGCGGTGTCGTATCGGGAAAAGGTCTCTTTCACACCTTTCACGGTTCGCGCTCCCACTCTGTTGCAATGCGCTGCGCCGTCTTGATGTCGATGTGCTGGGTGCGCTTGTCGCCACCCGCCAGGATCACGACCATGATTGCGCCGCGTTGCATGAAATACACCCGGTAACCGGGTCCGTAGTCGATCCGCAACTCGCTGATGCCGTGACCTGTCGGTTTGACATCACCGAGGTTTCCATCGGCCGCGGATAGCCGTGTTCGATACGTGACTGGCTATCGACATCACTGGAATCGGCGGCAAGCCGCCGACGCAGATCATCCAACGGGCCGTGCGCTCGCCCGGCCCGTCGTTCCGATCATGGATTCTTCACATATGCGTTCTTGCGCAGGTAGAACCACCAGTTGAGTATCAGGCAAAGCGCATAGAACACTGCAAAACCATACATCGCCATTTCAGGTGTGCCGAGTTTGATCTGCTCGCCGATGACGACGGGCGCGGCAAACGCGCCATACGCGGCGACCGCTGAAGTCCAGCCGAGCACCGGTCCGGCCTGCTGGCGATCGAAGATCGCGCCAATGGTGCGAAAGGTCGATCCGTTGCCGACGCCGGTGGCGGCGAACAACACGATGAAAAGCGCGAGGAAGAGGAAGAAATACTCTTCCGGCGTCGCCGAATGATAGGCCTTCATCATCACGTAGCCGACCGCCACCGACACCACGACCATCACTACCGAGACCCACTGCGTGACGATCGAGCCGCCGATCTTGTCCGAGATCCAGCCGCCAATGGGGCGCGTCAACGCGCCGACGAACGGCCCGATCCAGGCGTAGGCAAGGACCGGCAGTGCATTCGGATTGGGACGCGTGTGCGTCATCACGCCGCTCGCGTCGGGCACGTGAATGATGTCGAAAATGACTTTCATCGATAGCGGCAGCGCCATCGAAAATCCAATGAACGAACCGAACGTGACGATGTAGAGGATCGTCAGCGCCCACGTGTGCTTGTTCTTGAAGATCTCGAACTGCTTGGTGACGCCCTCCTTCATCGTGCCGAACGCGGCGAACTTCATTACCGTCAACATCAGCATGATGTCGAGCGGGATCGCGGCCCAGACGTTGAGCAACCCGAGACCCGTCGGCGCGGGCAGATACAGCCAGAGCATGAAGATCGACGGAACGAACGCGAGCGTGTAGAGATAGGTGATCTTCGAAAATGCGACCAGCGGATTACCCGTGTTGGGCGAGATCGTTTTCAGATTGTTCATGCCGAACCAGCACAGGATCGACAGCGGTATCAGCGACAGCACCCAGGCGAAGCCGGAGTTCTGGATCCAGGTTGGCGTGCCGGCCGCGATCTTGCCGAAGATCCAGCCACTTTCCTTGAGCAGCGTTTCGGGCGCGCCGCCCCAAGTGCCAAAGATGCCCACCGTCATGACCAGCGGGATGACAATCTGCATCGTCGTCACGCCGAAGTTTCCGAGGCCGGCATTCAAGCCGAGTCCGGTGCCTTGCAGCCGCTTCGGAAAGAAGCCGCTGATGTTCGACATCGACGACGCGAAGTTGCCGCCACCGACGCCACACCACAAGGCCATCAGCTGGAACGACCACAACGGCCAGTCTTTATGCTGCAGAACGATGCCGGTGCCGATCGCTGGGGCGAGAAGCATCGCCGTGGTCAGGAAGACGACGTTGCGTCCGCCCGCGAGGCGGATCAGGAACGATGCCGGAATGCGCATCGTCGCGCCGGCGATTCCGGCGATCGCAGTCAGCGTGAAGAGCTGTGCCTGCGTGAACGGAAAGCCGAGGTTCAACATCTGCACCGTGATGATGCCCCACATGCCCCAGACGGCGAAGCCGCACAACAACGCGGGAATCGAGATCCACAGGTTGCGATAGGCGACGCGCTTGCCGGTCGACTCCCAGAATGCGGGATCCTCCGGACGCCAGTCGTCGATATCGGCGCTGTTTTTCGTGGGTGGCGCGGTGGTCGTGCCTGAGTGGGTGTTCATGGCTTTCCTTGGGTTGTTTCATTTGAATCAGCTGGCTATACCAGCGTCGTCACTCACGGTGCCGCTATTCGTCGGATACTGTCGTTAATGTGCTTTGGCTGCGCGCCATCTGGATTGATCAAGATCAATAACCAGACGCGGCAAACTGTCGCGGTCGGTGAACAGCAACACGGTCTTGCTTTGACCCATGGATCTATTCGGAAACGAGAGTCTGATCGGGCATGGCGGCGCCCGACGTGGGTATGCGCGAACCACGCGGAGGTATCCGAGGTTTGCTTGTGTCCATCGGGTTCGGCCTCCTCGACGATTGGCACCCAAGCACAAAACCAAGGATTCAGCCCGTCGGCGCGCGCGAGCGGATTGCGAGACGCCCCAGGTTGTGTGCCACGCCAATGAACGCACCGACCCAAGCCACCAGGGCGATACCAAAAAACAGCTTTGGCAGCAGACCGAGAAAACCAAAATCCATCGCTCGGGCCATTTCCAACGTGCTGGTCGCATACATGCCCAGTGGAAACACCGCGCCCCAGTAGAGCGGGTCGTAGCGCAGCGGGAAGCGCTTGTAGATGTGTCGCCACGCGCCCAGCACCACCAGCATCGGGATCCACCAGGTGCCGGTGGCCCAATAGAAAATCGTGAAGCCCTTGATGAACGGGCGCAGCGAAAGCAGGAATGGTGCATCGACCGCGTTGATGCTGAGCAACGACCCGGCGAGGGTCGAGATCGCCATCGCGCCCATGTTGATCCAGTAAGGCGGCGACAGGTCGTCGGGGTCGAACCGGAAGAACGTATAGCGGTAGAAGATCAGCGACATCATCCAGATGTAGAGCATGCCGCCCCACAGCCACATCGACAGCGCAAAGAAGTTCAATTCGAGTTTGTAGGGCTGGTCGGCATGCGCTGCAAGCAGCGCACTCAGCACCGCAATCGACTGGGTCGCCACGACCGCCAGCAGCCAGCCGCCACTGATGCCGCGATCCAGCGTCGGCTTGTGCTCCTTGATGGTGAATGCAGTGAATATCGAATAGGTAAGAATGACCCACAACACGATTGCGACCAGCCACATCACCAGGCCGGCCATGACGTTTTCAGCCTGCAGCAGGAACTGGCTGCCAAGAATGCTGGAGGCAGCCACCATCGTGAAGAAGCCCGGACCACGCAGGTGATCGATCAAGTCGCGCAGGAACAACTTCGGATATCGAACGAGTCGAGCGAGGTAGAGCACCCACAGCGTGGCATAAGCCAACACATTGAAGACGAACAGCCCGCGCGCGAGCATCGGCAGGCCCAATCGGAAGGCACCGATCGATACGATCCCTGTTGCCATGGCCATACCGAAATACGCCGGCGAAAGTTCCGCCAGGGCAGAATCCATATGGCGCGATGCCGCTGGCATGAAGCCCTCCCAATGGTGGATCGTGGGTGATGCGCGGCTTGACAGGCCGCATGCCAGTTCTGAGTGATCGCAGACCGCCCCTGCACCGCATCGAACCGCAGGCTCGCCAAACATCGCTCGGAGATGGCGCGCGCAGCATAAAACGATGGGCCCCATTGCCCATTGATCGCGGTCAAGCCGTGGCGAGATTTCTCTGTGCGCTTGCAGCCAGTGAATCGTGCCGCCACTGCATGGATTCTGGATCGCCTGAAGTGGACAATGCGGCTCCTGCTGTTCCAGCATCCCTCCGATGTCGCCCGCATGAGCAAGCTCCTGCAAGGAGTCCACCCATCACTCGACCTGAAAGGTGCCCGCACCAGTCTGACGCCTGCCCGCGTGCGGCTATTGCTGGCTTTGGACGCGCACGGATCGATCAGCGCTGCCGCGCGTGCCGTGAAAATGAGCTACAAGGGCGCGTGGGATGCGATTGCCGCATTGAACACGTTTGCCGCCAAGCCGCTGGTGCAGACGGAGCTTGGTGGTGCGGGCGGTGGTGGAGCACGATTGACCGTGACCGGGCGCCGCCTGCTGGCGGTCCATCAGGCGCTGGGTGCGTTGCAGGAACGGGTGTTTTCCGGGAACAGTGATTGCGATTTCAATCAACTGCTGCAAAGGGTAAACAATCTCATGCTGCGAACCAGCGCCAGAAACCAGTACGAAGGCACGGTCGCTGCCCTCCAGCGCGGTGCGGTGAACAGCCAGGTCACGTTGCGCCTAGACGGAGACGATGAACTGGTCGCCATCATCACCAACGACAGCGTGGACGCACTTGGCCTGGTGGTCGGAGGCAGTGCGATCGCGCTGATCAAGTCGTCATTCGTGATCCTTTCCAGCGACGATGGCCTGCGTGTCAGTGCGCGCAACCGCTTGCGTGGCGTCGTATCCCAATGCAGGAAAGGCGCCGTCAATGGTGAGGTGCTGCTGTCGCTTTCAGCGGGAAAACATCTGGTTGCGACAGTGACCAACGACAGCATCGATGAGATGCCTATCGCCGAGGGCGTAGCCATGAGTGCCATCATCAAGGCATCCCACGTGATTCTGGCCGTTGCTGTGTGAACGCGATGCTTGCAACAACGAAGCGCCAGCAATGCAACTTCCGAACGCGCAAGGCGAGTCCTTCGATTGTGCGTTTCTACACGATTGTCCGTAGATGCCCTTCAGCTCTGCTCCGATCCGAATCAGGGATGCGTTGCCGATGAATGTCTGGCTCGAACGCGTCGAGCCTGCATTGAGCGCGGCACTCTCGCAGCGCGATACCCCGACGTCGGATCACTGCGGGCGCACCGGTGTGCTCGCGCTGGCATTGGCGCGTGA